>JAGRGH010000050.1 GCA_020445605.1 Chromatiales bacterium | reverse complement strand
GCATCGGTGACATCTTCACCTTTCTCGAACTTTGAATCGAAGCTTTTAGCCTTCATAAATCGCCACCTCTTCAACCCGCGAACGGCGTACCGAAATTATTCGGATGTTGCCATCTCGGGGCGTAATTACCGCCGACCAATGCTTTCCTTCGATCTTGCCAATTACCAGGAAACGCTCCTCATCGGACGTTAACGCTGGGATTTCAATGAGATAGGGATCATTCCAAAGCGCCTGGGCCTCCACGAAATCAATGCCGTGTTTGCGCCGATTGCTGTTGCTCTTCCGCTCATCGAATTCGAAGGTGCACATAGGTATATTAATTATACCCTTTTTGCGCAGCGCGCAAGACCTGTTCTGCTTCTAACAGCAGATTATGCAGCTGGCACAATATCGGCAATATTGTGCCGGCACGATATTCGTAATATGCGGCCATCTGCACCAATGGTGTGCATCAACTCCCGCCGAAGGGCAGGGTTGGCGCAACGGCTCGGCTCGGCCGAGACATAGCCGGGTTGAAGATCCCGAGGCTTTAGCCCGGCATTGCACCGGTTAGTCGTCATTACACACGGTCCATCGACCTTCGATGGACGGAAAATACCACGTATCCCATGCGGCCTGGGGTGTTTCGGGCGTTCGCCCGGTTTTTGCTTGCCGGTCAGTCTGAAGGGTTGGTCACGCTTAGTCGCGGCCTATCGCTGGCTTAGAAACAATTCATTTCATAAATAAGAAGCGTTCTCATAGAGTGACGATCAGGGCATGGCCCGGCACTTGGGAGAACGACGATGACGACAGCGGTTCTGGCTGTACGGCGTGCGACGGCAATCGGGCTCGATGCCGGCACGCGGCCGGTCGGCTGGTTGAGCGTTGGGTTTCTGGTCGCGCTTCTCGCGCTTGCGGCGCCCGGGACGGCGCAGATTCTGGTCGGCGCAATCAGCGACGCCTACCTGTCGGTCAGCGTCTTCGTGGCCGCGACCCTGCTGCTGTTCTATGGCGCCGAACGTGCCTTCGGCGTCGATCTCGGCGACGTGATGATGCGACGCAAGGCTCTTCAGGTGCCGGCCGCCGCGTTGCTCGGCGCGCTGCCGGGCTGTGGCGGGTCGATCCTGGTCGTGACGCAGTACGTCTCGGGCCGCATCGGCTTCGGCGCGGTGGTGGCAACCCTGACCGCAACCATGGGCGATGCGGCCTTTCTGCTGCTTGCCCGCGAGCCGATGACGGGGCTCGGCGTGTTCGTACTCGGAATCGTGGTGGGATTGCTGAGCGGCTGGTTTGTCGAACGTTTACCGGCGGTGCATCCGCCACGCCGGGATCGTGGAGGAGCCAGCGGCTGTGAATCCGGGTGTGCGCTCAAGTCGGCACCGGCTTTCTACCGCTTTGGCGCATGGTTGCTGGTGCCTGGGCTGGTGGTGGGCGTGGCCGGTGCCTTTCAGATCGACGTGGATGCAGTTCTTGGCGCGCCCGTGACCGGCATGCTCGGGTTTGTCGGCGGTGCGCTCGCGCTCATGCTTTGGGCGCGCAACGGTTACCGCGAGTCTCCCGGCTGCACCGGAACGGGCGCGACATCGAAGGCGCTCGTCGACCGGACGCTGGATCAGACCGCGTTCGTCACCGCCTGGGTCATCGCCGCGTTCGCGGGCTACGAGCTGATCGTCGCGTGGACGGGGATCGATCTCGGCGCATGGTTCACGGTCTGGGCGCCGCTCGTGCCGTTGATCGCCGTGCTCGTGGGTTTCGTGCCGGGCTGTGGGCCGCAGATCGTGGTGACCTCGCTGTACCTCTCCGGCGTCGTGCCGTTGTCCGCACAGCTCGGCAACGCCATCGCCAACGACGGCGACGCGCTGTTTCCGGCCATCGCGATGGATCCGCGCGCGGCCTGGCGCGCGACGGTGTTGAGTTCGATTCCGGCGCTGATCGTGGCCTACGTGGCGTTTGGAGTGTTCGGGGTATGATCCGCGCGGCATGTGGAATCAGGGCATTTCTGGCCGCACTGCGGCGTTGGGCGGAGGACATCGCGCTGGCGGGCGCCTGAGGTCCGCGGCGCTCGGCGTGGTCCTGTGGCTGACCGGCTGCGGTGGCGATGCGCCGTTTGAGCCACTCGAACCCGGTGCGCGCGTGCTCGCATTCGGTGACAGCCTGACGGCGGGCACCGGCGCGCCGGCCGGCAGAGGCTATCCCGATGCACTGCGGGCCGCGACCGGTCTGGACGTGCGCGCCGCGGGCGTGCCCGGCGAGACCACGGCCGGCGGCGCGAAGCGATTCGCGGACGCACTGGACGAGCATCGGCCAGAACTGGTGATCCTGCTCGAAGGCGGCAACGATTTCCTGCGCGGTGTGCCGGCCAGCCAGACCGAAGCCAACTTGCGCAGGATGCTGAACGAAGCACAGCAGCGTTCGATCGGGGTGTATCTCGTCGCGGTTCCGCGCCCCGGACTGCTGCTTTCCACCGATCCGCTGTACGAGCGTCTGGGCGAGGAATTCGAGGTACCCGTCGATACTTCAACGCTAGTGGAAATCCTTCGCGATGCGCGCCTGAAATCCGACCCCGTGCACCCGAACGCGGCCGGCTACGCCCGCATGGCGGAGTCCATCGCGGATGGACTACGCAGCACCGGTGCGTTATAGACTGCGCCCATGAACATTCGAAACCTGACGGCACTACTCTGCATGGTGCTACTCGCAAACGGCTGCGCGACGCTCGACGAGGGTGAGTGCCGCACCGTGGATTGGTACGACCTCGGCATCCGTGACGGCAGTGCCGGCTGGGCCGCCTCGCGAGTCGAGGAACACGCGAAGGCCTGTGCCGACTTCGGCATCCGTCCGGATCGCGCACGCTACGAGGACGGACGGCGGGTCGGTCTGGTCGACTACTGCCGGTTGGAAAACGCCTTTGACGTGGGGCTGGCCGGCAAGACCTATCACGGTGTCTGCCCGCCGAAGATCGACCGTCAGTTCCGGCGCTATCACGCCGCCGCTTACGGGGTGTACGAGGCGAACAAGAAGATCGACGACATCGATCAGCGCATCTCGCAGCTCGAACAGCGCCTCGACAAAATTCGCCGCAAGGACGATCCGAAACACGAGGACGAGCGCCGCGACATTCGCTCCGATCTTCGCAAGCTCGATCGTGATCGCAACGATGCGCGTGATGACCTGCGCCGTGCCGAACGCGATCTGGACCGCGCGCGCGACGACTTCGCGGCGGGGCGGTGATCCGCGTTGCTGTCCACCGGTCGTGACGGGTCTTTGTTTTACGTCACGATAGCCGGCCGATGAAAAAGAAGCTGGCGGTTGCCGTCGTCCTCGTTTTCTTGCTCAGCCTGATGCCGTCCGGCGCACGCACGTGGAAATGGGCATCGGACGCCTACGGGCTGGTCGTACTCGCCACACTCGAACCTGATCAGGTCAGCCGCAATCCGTACAGCGAACATGGGCTTCTGGTGAGTCCCGACCTGGCGGTCTGGATGCTGAAGTCCTTCGCCTATCCGTATGACCGTTGCTCGAAGTTGTCAGAGACACTTGGGCTGTGTGGGAAGCCGCTGGTGGGCTGGGTGGGGCGCACGCTGGATGCGGGCAGTCCGGAGTCGGCGGAACGCGGTTATGCGCTGCTGGCGCATTTCGTGTCGCGCGGAGAAGACGTGAACGCGCTGACCGATGGGATGGCGCCCGTGCATGAGGCGATCCTGTATCGCAATCCGCGTTACCTGAATGCATTGCTCGCGGCCGGTGCGAACCTGGCCGTCAAAATCGACCGTCCCGAAAAGGACTACGACGGGTTCGACGCGGTAGAGTTTCTGGCCTTGCTGGAGTCGAGGCAGCCGGACGGATTCGGCGAGATTCGCGCGATCGTTGACGAACATCGCTCCTTTTCGAGGCGTTGAGCTTCAGGATCACCCACCGGGAAAGCGGGAGTAAAACCATGCGGAAAATCATGAATGCCATGGCCGTGCTGTTGCTGGCCAAGACGGCAGTCGCTGGCGCCGCGGAGGTGGACGACAGGCTGTATCGGGCGGCGATTTTCAGCAATCGCGGCGAGGTCGAGGCGCTGATCAAGAAGGGTGCGAACGCCAATCACCAGCAGAACCAGCGCAGCATGCTCGGCTGGGCCGCGCAAAGCGGCAATGTCAATGCCGTGCGCGAGCTGCTCGCGGCTGGCGCGAACCCGAATGCCGTGGATGCGATCGGTCACACGCCCGTGATGCGTGCCGTCGAGACGCAGAAAAAAGACGTGGTGAAGCTGCTGCTGGATTCGGGTGCGAGCACGCAGGGGGCCGACGTGTACGGCCGCACGCTGGCCCATCTGGCCGTCGAGACGGATGACCCCGCGATCGTTGCCGCGGTTCTGGATGCGGGCGCGGATTTCAACGCAAAGGACGCCGATGGCCTGTCGCCCCTGTTCAAGACGTTACAGAATTTCGGGGAGCGCAGGAATGAGATCGTCGCGCTGCTCGCGAAGCACGGTGTGGACCTGAATCAGGGCAGCCCGTATTCCACGCCATTGCTGTTCGCGATCGAGAATCAGGACGCCCAGCTGCTGAAGATGCTCCTGGAAGCCGGCGCGGACCCGAATGTTGCGAACGAGTCGGGACGCCGTCCGCTGCACGAAGCCGTGGCCGACCTGGCATTGGCCAGGCAGTTGTTCAAGGCCGGTGCCGATCCGAACATCACCGACCGGTTCGACGAACCCCTGCTGTTTTCGATCATGAACGAGGGGCGGCCGGATCTGGTGGAGGCCTTTCTGGAAGCGGGTGCGGATGCGAACCGGCCGCGCTCCGACGGCCAGACACCGCTCGGTTTCGCCCGTGATACCGGCCAGACGGATCTGGAGGCCCTGCTGAAGCGTCATGGTGCGGTGGACGGCGATGCGTCACCGGCCGCTCCGGCCACGGCGACAATCGCGAAGCTTGCGGCTCAGCCCGCCGGTACAGCGCCGCATGTGCCGAGCCTGCCGCGTTACGCAGGCGCGAACGCGATGTTCGAGCAGGACGCGATCGCGATCTATGTCACGTCCGATCCGGTACCCGCGGTCGGCGAGGAAACGCTGCGCCTGCTGGAGGGGGCCGGCTGGAGCGGAGGGCTTGTCGCGCAGAATCCGGAGCTCCGGCACATGCGCTTCACACGCTCGGGCTGGACGCTGGAAGTGCAGGTTTCGCTGGCCCGCGGACTCGGCAACCAGACTTCCATTCAGTACAGCCTGCTGCCTCAGCGCTAGACCTCGCGCCCGACAACTTTGCCTGCGCCTGTCACACCGCCGCTGACGGTCGACACGATCATTCGCCTGGTCGATCGCCCCGGGTTGCCGGTCGTGCTGATCGAGCGGCGCAATCCGCCGCCCGGCTGGGCGCTGCCCGGTGGGTTCGTCGATGTCGGCGAGCGGGTGGAGCAGGCGGCGATTCGCGAGGCCCGTGAGGAGACCGGGCTCAATGTGACGCTGGTCGTGCTGCTCGGCGTGTACTCGGCGCCGGATCGCGACCCGCGCGGCCACACGGTCAGTGCCGTCTATATCGCCGATGCCACGGGTGCGCCGGTGGCCGCCGACGACGCGCGCGCCGTGCGCGTGCTCGATCCGCTGGCCGTGGATGTGCCGCTCGCCTTCGACCATGCGCTGATCCTGGCCGACTACCGCAAGTGGCTGATCCGCCAGCGGCCGGCGCCGCTGCGGACCTGACCGGGTCGATCCGGTTTCTCAGCGCGCGGCGTTGCGCGCGCGCATGACCTCGGGTGATTCCAGCGCCGGCAGCGGCGAAAGAAACGGTTCCTGGCGCAGCGGCGCGAGCTGCGGGGGCTGGCGCCGGCGCGGCAGCCGTGATTTGGGCAGCCTAGGCGCGATGGTCCGACGCAATGCGATCAGGGCCAGCGCCATGGCGAGGTTGATCACATCGGGCAGGATGGAGATCAGCGCGCTGACCATGACCTCGCGATCCTGGCGGATGGCGCCGAGGCTGTCGGAGGTCAGGCTCAGCCGGTCGGTGCGGCCGGTCTCGAAGATGCGGTCGAGCGCGGCGACTTCGGTGTCGATCGATGCGGCCGCTGCGTCGCGCTCGTCGGGTCGCTGTTCAGAGGCGAGGAAGCGGCTGTATTCGGCCCGCCGCTCGCGATAGCCGGCGTACAGGCGCCCGAGCGTGGCCCAGCGCTGTTCGACGGCGGCCTCGCGGCTCGCGATGCTGGCGTGCGGCGGTTCGAGCAGGTGCGAAAAGCTGCGGGCGACGCGGTCCTTGGCCTCGTAATAGCCCTGACAGATCGGACCGCAGCCGGCGAGACCGGACTTGTCCTGGCCCTTGCGTGCGTCCTCGGCCAGCGCACGGTAGCTTTGCAGGGTGGCGCCGACGTCCGCGGCCATGTGGTCGAGTTCGCCCTGGATCGCCGATTCGGCGCCGTCGATCCGCTGCTCGATCGCGCTGACGTACGCCGCGCCACGTGCGTTCGAGTGCACGGACAGGTAGCCGAAATAGAACGAAATCGCCACCAGCACGATCAGAAACGGCAGCACGTAGCTTTTGTGACCCGCGCGTGCAACCGCGACCGTGAAATAGAGCACCATGATGCCCAGCTGCAGCACGGTCGCGAACATGAAGGTCGCCCAGGTCTCGGGCAGCACGCGGTCGAAGAAATGCAGTTCGGGGAAGATGTGCGAGAGCAACAGTCCGTGATTGGTGATCAACAGGCTGTAGGAGTTCGCGAGCACGATTGCGATGCTGCCGAGCAGGATCAGCATTCGCATGCGCAGCCGCGAAAAACGCGGTGGCGGCGCGAGATGTTCGAGGGTCTGACCCATGGTCGATTGCCCGGCGCGCGGAGATTCGATCATTATATTACAAAATACTGATTAAGTTCCCGACCCGTTCCTGTTCCGATTCCCCGAGTGACCGCGAAAAGACGCCCTGTCCCGCGCAAGACCGCGCCCAAACGCAGCCGAGCCCGCTCGGCACCGAAACGGTCGAAAGTCGCCGGTCGGCCGGCGACTCGCCGGTCTCGAGCCGGGCGCTGGATTCGCAACGGCCTGCTGCTCGGCCTGGCACTGGGTCTGCTGTGGACCGTGATCCTCGATCTACAGGTGCGCCACCGGTTCGAGGGCCAGCGCTGGGCCCTGCCGGCCCGGGTGCACGCCCGACCGCTGGAATTGTTCGTCGGCCAGCGGCTCGGTTCCGAGGCCCTGGTCACGGCCCTGCGCGATGCCGGCTACACGCCGGGCCCACCGCACGCCGGGCCGGGTCGTTTCCGCTCGGACGGCGATCGGGTCGAAGTGCATCTGCGGCCGTTCGAGTACTGGGACGGGCCCGAACCCGCGCTGCACGTGCGGGTCGGGTTCGACGGCGGACGGGTCACGAGCCTGCGCGATGCCGCCGGGGACGAGATCCCGATCGCGCGGGTCGATCCGCCGGTCATCGCGTCGATCATCCCGCTTGCCGGCGAGGACCGCGAACTGGTTGCGCTCGGGGCGGTGCCGCAGCTGCTGATCGACGCGCTGATCGCCTCCGAGGACCGGGATTTTCGCGGTCACTTCGGGCTCGATTTCGGCGCCATCGCCCGCGCGGCCTGGGCCAACCTGCGCGCCGGCCACGTGGTGCAGGGCGGCAGCACGCTGACCCAGCAGCTCGTCAAGAACCTGTATCTCGACGATGGCCGCACGCTCTGGCGCAAGGCCAACGAGGCGGTCATGGCCGTGCTGCTGGAGCTGCACTACAGCAAGGACGAGATCCTCGAGGCGTATCTCAACGAGGTCTATCTGGGGCAGGACGGTCGCCGCGCCATCCACGGTTTTGGCCTGGCGTCGCGGTTCTACTTCGGCCGCGCGCTCGATCAGCTGGGTCCGTCGGAACTGCTGACCCTGACCGCGTTGGTGCGCGGCGCGTCTTATTACAACCCGCGTCGACATCCGGATCGCGCCCGCGCCCGGCGCGATCGTATCGCCGCCCAGCTCGTGGAGCTGGGCCGGCTGGAGCCGGCGGCGCTGGCGGCCATTCGTGCGCGCGGGCTCGGTGTGCAGCCGAGGGCCGGGTCCACGGCCACCGCGCCGGCGTTCGTGGACCTGGTGCGCCAGCAGCTCGCGACACAGTACCGCGAGGCCGATCTGCGCTCGAAGGGCCTGCGAATCTTCACCACCTTTGACCCGCGCGTGCAGGCGGCGGCGCAGACCGCGGCCACCAGTCGGCTGGCCCGGCTGGAACGCTCACCGTCGGTCGCCGATCTCCAGGCGGCGGTGGTCGTCATGCAGCCGGCGACCGGCGAGATCCTCGCGATGGTCGGCGACCGTTCGCCGGACGCGGCCGGCTTCAACCGTGCGCTGGAGGCGCGTCGCCCGATCGGCTCGCTGATCAAGCCCGCGGTGTACCTCACGGCCTTGCGCCGTCCGGACCACTACACGCTTGCGACGCGCATCGAGGACGGCCCGGTGGAACTGGCCATGCCGAATGGCAGCGTCTGGGCGCCCGCGAACGCCGATCACCAGTGGCACGGCCCGGTGCCGCTGATCCAGGCCCTCGCGCAATCCCTGAACGGTGCGACCGCGCGGCTCGGACTCGACGTCGGCGTGGATGCGGTGGTCGACACGCTCATGGAACTCGGGCTCACGCGCCGGCCGCCGGCGTATCCGTCCTTACTGCTCGGCGCGGTCGAGATGTCGCCGCTCGAGGTCGCAACGATCTACCAGACGCTCGCCAACGGCGGCTTTCATGCGCCGCCGCGGACGATCACCGCGGTCGTCGATGCCGATGGAAAGCCGCTGGAGCGTTTTGCCCTGCAGGTCGAGCAGGGGGTTTCGGCGCCGGCCGTGTATCTGATTGACACGGCCCTGCAGGCGGTCGCCCGCGAGGGTACGGCGGGTGCCGTTGCCGCACGCCTGCCCGGCATCGACGCGGCCGGCAAGACCGGCACCACCGACGATCTGCGCGACAGCTGGTTCGCGGGGTTTACCGGCGACCTGGTCGCGGTGGCGTGGGTCGGTCGTGACGACAACGCACCGATTCATCTGGGCGGCGCCAGTGCGGCGCTGCCGCTATGGCTGGATCTCATGACACGACTCGAACCGCAGCCCTTGGCGCTGGCCGAACCGGTCGGGATCGAGTGGCACTGGGTCGATCTAGATGCAGCCGCGGGCACACCCGCGGGTTGCGACGATGCGACCCGGTTGCCGTTCCTCAGCGGCAGCCGGTTTCCCGACCGCCTGAACTGTGGCAATGAAAACGGCGGAACGTTCGAATCCGTGCGCGACTGGTTCGGCGGTCTGTTCGGCGCCGGCGATCGGGGTGATCCATGAGACGAAACAGCCCTTGGCCCTTGCTTGCGCTGGCGATCGTGCTGGCGGGTTGCACCAGCGGTCCGGGCCCGGTGGATGGGCCCGCTCCGGGCGACGATGGACCGGGCGAGCCCGCGGCCGTTGCGCCGGTACGGCCGGTCGAGACCAAGCCAGCCCGCACGCCGGCGGCACAGGCTCTCTACGTTAGGGCGCGCTCGGAACGCGCGGCCGGCCGACTGGAATCCGCCGCTTCGGTGCTCGAACGCGCGCTCGGCATCGCCCCGAATGACGCCGGTCTGTGGCTGGAGCTTGCCTCGCTGCGCCTCGAACAGGGTTACGCCGAGCGCGCCGAGCAGTTTGCCGCGAAGGCGAACGCGCTGGCGGGGTCGGATCGCGCCAGTCTTGCGCAGGGCTGGAGGCTGATCGCCGCCGCGCGCGAGGCGCGGGGTGACGGGCGTGGCGCGGAAGCGGCGCGCCGTCGGGCTCGCGAGTTCGAGTAGCTGGAGCAGGGCGTCAGTCGACGCCCGGATCGTTCCCGGACGCGCGGGCGCAGAGCGCTTTCAGAACGGCCGCGAATTCGTGGTTGTAGCGTCGCGCCGCGGTGTCATGGTCACCGGGCAGCGACCAGGTCTCGACCTCGTGGCCAGTGGTCTGCTCCCACAGAGTCCTGGTCGCATCGGCATCGAATGAATCCGAAAGGATGATCGACACCGGCGTGCCGAGCGGCAGGTTCCGGTAACAGCGTGCGATGCGGATGTGATCGAACCAGTCCACCGCGCGCAGTCCGACATGCTGGACCGGCTTGCCTGCTGGCGCCGGGGCCGGTGCCGATGAGCGGGATGGTGACGCTTTGACCAACGACGTGCTTGCACGGCGGAGGTAATAGCGCGCGATGCGGCCGAGGCGATTGAGCCGCAGGCGAAGCAGATCGAGTCTGGCGCGCAGGCAGCGGTGCCACGGCTGCGGCCGATAGTCGACCAGCACGAGGCGCGCGACCGGCCGCCCGGCGATTTCGCGCTGATGGGCGATCTCGTAGGCGAGCGCTCCACCGATACAAAATCCGACCAGGACAATTTCGGCGGATTGTTCAAATCCGTCGAGATGTTGGTTGACCTCGCGCGCCACTTCAGCGAGGTCTGTCCGGTAGCGGTCGCCATCCGAGCCGGGAACCCGTACGCCGTAGAACGGCTGATCCGGTCCCAGTGCGTCGACCAGTGGGCGGTGCACGCGTTCAAGTTCGATCTGTCCGCCACTGCCACCTGGCACGAACACAATCGGCGCGGGACCGCTGACGGCCTGCATGGGTACGATCGGCGACCAGGGCGAGCCGGTCGGAGCGGCGGCAATCTGAACGGCCAGTGCGCGCGGGGTCGGGCGTCGCAGGAAATCTGCGAGCGGCAGGTCACGATCGAAGCGCTGGCGCACGGTCGCGAGGAGCCGCATGGCTAGGAGCGAATGGCCACCAAGCTCGAAGAAGTCATCGTCAGCGCCTGTGTTGTCGATCCCAAGCAGGGCGTTCCAGATCGACAGCACGGTTTCCAGCCAGGGTTCGTCAGGCGCGGACGTGACACCGTGGCCGGACGATACCGGTGCCGGCAGTTGCGCTGGATCGAGCTTGCCGTTCGGTGTCAGGGGCACGGCAAGCAGCGGTGCCCAGAGCGTCGGCACCATGTGTCGCGGGAGCCTCGACTGGAGATACTCCGCAAGCTGGTCGCCCGTCACGGTCTTTCCGTTCGCCGGCACGAACCAGCAGCCAAGCGCCGTGTCGGTGGCGCGGCGCACGATGGCGCGATCCACGTCGGGATGGCGTTCCAGGGTGGCTTCGATCTCTCCGGGTTCAATCCGGAAACCGCGGATCTTGAGCTGCTCGTCAAGACGGCCGACGAAATCCAGCGTGCCGTCGTTTTGCAGCCGCGCGAGATCGCCCGTTCGATAGAGTCGCTGGCCGGGCGCGACGGGATCATCGACAAACGCGCTGGCCGTACGAGCCGGATCATCGAGATAGCCTCGCGCCAGACCGTCGCCGCCGATGCAGAGTTCGCCGACCGCCCCGGGCGGGACCTCGCGCAGGTCGGAATCGAGCAGTCGAATCCGCGTGTTGTTCAGCGGTCGGCCGATCGGAATCGATCGCGCGCCATCCGGCACATCACCGACGACATGGCAGCATGCGAAGGTGGTCGACTCGGTCGGGCCATAGCCGTTGACCAGCCGAAGCGCCGGAAGCGCGGCACGCGCACGTCGGACGTGCCGCACGGACAGGGCCTCTCCGCCGGTCAGGAGTTGGCGCAGGGGGCGCAGCAGCTGTGGGTCTGTATCGACGACCAGGTTGAACAGCGACGAGGTCAGCCACAGGGTCGTAACGCCGTGGCGCAGGATTGCGGCGCCGACCTCCTTGAGTTCCGGAACAGCGGGCTTGTGGATCACGCATGCGGCACCGTGCAGCAGCGCGCCCCAGAGTTCAAAAGTGGTTGCGTCGAAATCCAGCGGTGCGAGCAGCATGAACCGTTCATCGGGACCGAAGTGCACATAGTCCTGCGCGCTGACAAGTCGCGAGATCGCGCGCTGCGGCACGCAAACGCCCTTGGGTTTGCCGGTCGAGCCCGAGGTGAACATGACGTAGGCAATCGATTGCGGGGATGCGGCAGCCGCCTGTGCGGGGGGCAGCGCGGCAAGTTCGTCCGTGCCGAGTTGCGCCAACGCTACGACACGCAGGTCGGCGATCGTGAGGGGCATTTCGCTCAGCACCAGCCGGATGCCGGCCGCTGCACATAAATCTCCGAGCCGCGGTTCCGGGTTGCGTGGATCGAGCGGCACCCACGCGGCACCGCACTTGAGCACCGCGATAATGGCGATCACGGTTTCGATCGAGCGACCGGCGCAGATGCCGACGTAATCTCCAGGCTTAACCTCGAGCGCAACCAGCTTGTGCGCAAGCGCATTGGATCGCGCATCGACCGTCGCGTAATCCAGCGTGATCTCGTTGTCGATCAGACATGCTGCGCGAGGGGTCCGTGCTGCCTGCGCCGCGAACCGCGCGGCCAGTGGCGTGTCGTCGTACGCGCGGGTGGTTTCGACCAGCGCGCTGTTGCGTCGTTGATCCTGTCCGGTCAGCAGCGCCAGATCGGCGAGTTTCGCCTCCGGTGTTGCGATGGCCGCATCGAGCAGGCGCAGGTAACGGTCGAACAGTGCCTGTATGGTTTCGCGGTCGTACAGTGCCGTGTTGAATTCCCACAGCATCGTGATGTCGCGACGATCGCGATAGTGCTGTTCGGCGCGCGGTATGCAGATGATGTTCAGATCGAACTTTGCCGAGGTGTTTCCAGTGAGTTCTTCAAGATCGATTTGCAGTTTTTCGACCTGCATGTCCGGCAGCGCCGAATCATGGAAACTGAACATCGTCTGGAACAGCGGATTGCGGGCGGCGTCCCGGTTCGGATCCACCTCCGCAACTACGCGATCAAACGGAATCGACTGGTGGTCGTAGGCTTCCAGCGCGCAGTCACTAACCGCCTCGAGCAGTTGGAAAAACTGCATGTCTTCATCGAGTTCGAAACGGAGCGCGACATTGTTGACCAGCATGCCCAGCACGGACTCATCGCTGCGATGCCGACGGTTCGCGAGTCCCGAACCGATCACCAGGTCGCGCCGGTTGGTGTGGCGGGCGAGCAGAACCACAAACGCGGAGAGCATGGTCATGAACAGCGTGGTTCCGTGCGCAGATGATGTTCTCCGCAGGGAATCGGCAAGCGTGTCGGGGATGCGGATCCGCAACATGTCGCCCTCAAACGTCTGCACGGACGTTCTTGGACGATCCAGAGGAAAGCTGACATCGCCGGGCGCCCCCGCGAGTCGTAACCGCCAGTACTCGAGCTCGCGCTTTGCCGCCGGTGTTTCGAGCCATTCGCGTTCGCCCAGCGCGTAGTCGGCAAACTGGGTGGGAGGCAGGTCGAAACCGGAAGCGGGCCCGCCCGTGTATTCGCGATAGAAACCGATCAGTTCGTGCAGAAAACGCGCGAACGACCAGCCGTCGTGAATGAGATGATGTTCGATGTGCAGCAGCACATGGCGCTCGGGCGCCAGACGGTATAGATGCCAGCGGATGACGGGCAGGCGGGCGAGGTCAATCGGGCGACCGATTTCGTTGTGGATCACCGCGTTCAGTTCGGACTCTGAAACGGCGGTTGGCTCGAGTTGGATCGGTTCGGCCGGGTGGATGATCTGACTTGGTTCTCCGTCGATGGTCTCGAACGTGGTGCGAAATATTTCGTGACGTTGAATGATGCGATTCAGCGCGGCGTGCAGGGCGGGGATGTCCAGCGGACCGGCGAGGTCGATCCGGGCCGGAAAGCGGTACGCGCGGTTGTCCGGATCGAGATGCTGCACATACCAGGCGCGCTGTTGCGCGAAGGACATTGGAATCCGAGCGGGACGAGGCGTGCTTGCGCGGACCCGTGTCGGGCCGGCGCCAGCCCGCGCGCGTTCGACCATGGATTGCAGTCCGGCTAGCGTCGGATCCCCAAAGAAGCGCGCAATCGAAAGCTCGACGCAAAGCTGTTGTTCCACACGCGCAATCAGTTGCATCACCAACAGCGAATTGCCGCCCTGACTAAAGAATGTGACATCGCTTTGTGGCGCGCTGCCCAGCACCTCCCGCCAGATGGCCGCGAGTTCGTCGTGATGTTCCCCCGCCCGCGTCGCGGGCAATGATTCCGCGTTCCCTTCGGGAAGCGGCAGCGCGGCTCGATCCAGCTTGGCATTCGGATTCAGCGGAAACGAGTCGAGCCGGACGAAATGTGCCGGGACCATGTATTCAGGCAGGCGCGTGCGCAGGTGTTCGCGAAGCTCGTTTTCGTCCGCGCTCGTGGCTGAGCCGGACCCGGTCCAGTAAGCCACCAGCCGCCGGTCTCCGGGCCGGTCCTCCCGCATCATCACAACGGCTCGATCTACCTGCGGGTGTTCTTCCAGACGGACCTCGATTTCGCCAAGCTCGATCCGGTAGCCGCGCAATTTGATCTGGTGATCGAGTCTGCCGAGAAACACGAGCTCGCCATTGTCCAGACGACGCATCCGATCACCCGTGCGGTAGGCCCGCCGGCCGTCGGGCAGCGTCGGGAAACGTTCGGCTGTCAGGTCGGGACGATTCCAGTATCCGCGTGCGAGCCCCGGACCCACGATCCAGGCCTCGGCTTCGGCTTGCCCGGAAAGGACTGCGCCGTGTTCGTCAGCGAGCAGAAACTCGAGATCGGGCAGGGGATGGCCAATGACACTTTCCGGATTGGAGCAATCCGCCAGGCGGATCCGCCGATAGGTTGCATAAACGGTGGCTTCGGTCGGGCCGTACATGTTGATGAGCTCGGGCCGGTTTTCCCCGTGGCGTTCGAGCCATGGCCGCAGCCGCGGGACGTCCAGCGCTTCACCCGCAAAGATCAGATAGCGCAGCGCGAAGTTGCGCGGCTCTCGCGCGTCCAGTTCGGCGACCGGGTAGAACGCTGATGGCGTCTGGCTCGCAACGGAGACTCGTTCGTGTTCGAAAAGTCTGGCAAGTGCGCGGGGGTCTCGACTGGTGGCGAAGTCGACGACCACAAGTCGTGCCGCGTGTATCAAAGCCGCCCAGATTTCCCAGACCGATACGTCAAACGAGAAAGAGTGAAACAGCGAGAAAACGTCCTCGGCTCCAAACTGGAAGTAGGGCGTCGCGCTCGCAAACAGCCGGGCCAGATTGGCATGGGTGATCTCGACAGCCTTGGGACGGCCGGTAGATCCCGACGTATAGATCAGATAGGCAGTTGACTGGGGAGCCGGGGCTTGTGGGAGTTCGTCCGACAGCACCGTGGGCGTTGATCCTTCGAGCGGCAAGCTGACGACGTCTGAAACGGCCGCATGCGCGGCCGTGGTCTGGTCGACGATCACCGTGCGCAGCTGTGCGTCGCTGATCATGAAGCCAATGCGTTGCGCCGGATACTCCGGATCGATCGGGACATAGGCTGCGCCAGCGCGCCAGATGGCGACGATCGACACAATGACCGCGGCCGAGCGCGGCAGGAGAATGCCGACCCGGTCACCCGACATGACACCGGCTGAAACCAGCCGCATCGCCAGTTCGCCCGATTGCGCCCACAGGTCCCGGTAGCTCAGCTGCCGCACCGTGTCGGTGATGGCAATCCGGTCTCCGTGCTTCGAGATCACACGCTCAAGTGCCTCGAGCACGGTGGCGGCAGCGCTGTGTGATGGTTCAGCGCGTTCCACGTCGGACGGCGTGGTCTGGGTCGGCATGCAGGTTCGGATGGAACGGAGAAGGGGCCGGATTATCGCAGACTCGGACACGGGGGATTTGACCCGGCTCCCGGCCGGGTCTCGTAGCCACAGGCGCGCGGGCTATCATCAGCCGATGTCGAATGTGCAAGCAGCCGCCTTTGACCCAGACCGGTTCCTGCGCGGTCTCACGCAGCGTCCCGGGGTTTACCGCATGTACGACGCGTCCGACCAGCTGCTCTATGTCGGCAAGGCGCGCAATCTGCGCAAGCGCGTGTCGAGCTACTTCCGGCGTGCCGCGAACGCCCGCATCCTGAGCATGGTTGCGCAGATCGCCCGCATCGAGGTCACGGTCACCAACACTGGCGCCGAGGCGCTGCTGCTCGAAAACCAGCTGATCAAGCAGTACAAGCCGCGCTACAACGTCCAGCTTCGCGACGACAAGAGCTATCCGTACATTCATCTGAGCGGGCATCCGTTCCCGCGCCTGGCACTGCATCGCGGCGCGCGCGGCGCGGGCCGCTATTTCGGCCCCTATGCGAGTGCCAGCGCGGTGCGGATGACGCTGCGCCTGATGCAGAAGCTGATCCCGGTGCGCCAGTGCGAGGACGGTTTCTTCCGTACCCGCTCGCGGCCCTGTCTTCAGCACCAGATCGGGCGGTGCACGGCGCCGTGCGTCGGCCGGATCGACGAGACCGGCTACGCGCGCGATGTGCGGCATGCCGAGCTGTTTCTGCGTGGGCGCTCGAACGCCCTGATCGAGGAACTCGGCGGCGAGATGGAGCGCGCGTCCACGCGCCTGGATTTCGAGCACGCCGCGCGGGTGCGTGACCGCATCGCGGCGCTGCGCCAGGTCATGGCGCGACAGTACGTCAGTCGCGGCAACGGCGACGTGGACGTCGTCGCCTGCCGGGCGCGCAACGGCATCGCCTGCGTTTCGCTGTTTCTGGTGCGCAACGGCCTGAACCTGGGGCAACGGAGCTTTTTTCCGCACCTGCCGCCGGACGCCGACGCCGCCGAGGTTCTGGCGGCGTTTCTGGCACAGCACTACGTCGAGCATGATCCGCCGCCGCTGATCCTGACCGATCCGAAGCCCGAAGAGGCACTGCTGCTCGAATCCGCGTTCACTGAACGAGTCGGGCGGCGGGTGCGCATCGAACGCCCGCAGCGCGGGGAACGGCGCCGCTGGATGGAACTTGCCGAACAGAATGCCGAGACGGCGCTCGACGCGCGACTGGGGGATCGCGAGACCGTCGGCGCCCGGATTGCGGACCTCGCGCTGGCGCTCGGGTTGTCGGAGCGGCCCGGGACGCTCGAATGTTTCGACGTCAGCCACACGGGCGGGGAGGGCACGGTGGCTTCGTGCGTGGTCTTCGACCGCGACGGGCCGGCGCCGGCGCGCTATCGGCGCTTCAACATCCGCGACATCACGCCCGGCGACGATTACGCTGCGCTCGGTCAGGCCCTGCGCCGGCGCTACCGACCAGGGCCGGAGCGCTTCGTGCCGGACCTGATCATCGTCGATGGCGGGAAGGGGCAGCTGCGGGTCGCGCGCGAGGCGCTCGCCGAGGTCGATATCGACACGGAGCGGTTGTTGGGCGTGGTCAAGGGCGAGGGCCGGCGCGCGGCCTTGGACCGGATCGTGGACGCGGAAGGCGAGGACCTGGATATCGAACCGGACGCGCCCGGGCGGCGCCTGTTGCAGCACCTGCGCGACGAGGCGCATCGCTTCGCGATCGCCGGGCACCGGGCACGTCGCCAGCGCACCCGCACGCAATCGCCGCTGGAGGCGATCGAGGGCCTCGGACCGAAACGTCGCCAGGCGCTGCTGCGAACCCTCGGCGGATTGCGCGAGGTCCGCGAGGCGAGCATCGAGCAGCTCGCGCAGGTGCCGGGCATCAATCGAGCCCTGGCGGAACGAATTTACGAAACATTTCATACATGAAACCCGGTGCGTCGCGCGGTCGGTCGGCGCAGCGGTATGATCAGGCTTTGAGCGATGCCGGCTGCATCGATGTCCCTGAATGCCCCGATTCTCCTGACGCTCGCGCGCATCGCATCCATCGTGGTGCTGGTGGCCGTGTTCTATGCGCCACTGCGCTGGGCGCACGGGTTCGCCGCGCTGGTGTTCGTGCTCGCTGCGATCACCGACTGGCTGGACGGTTATCTGGCGCGGCGCTGGAACCAGACGTCTTCGTTTGGTGCGTTTCTCGATCCGGTGGCCGACAAGCTCATTGTCGCGGTTGCCCTGGTGCTGATCGTCCAGGCCCATCCGAGTCCGTGGATCGCGGTGCCGGCCGCGGTGATCATCGGGCGCGAGATCACGGTGTCGGCGCTGCGCGAGTGGATGGCGGAGCTCGGCTCCCGTGCGCGGGTCGCGGTCTCGCCGATCGGCAAGATCAAGACCGTCCTGCAGATGATCGCAATCACGGCCCTGCTGTATCAGGCGCCCCTGTTCGGGCTGCCGACCATGCAGATCGGCATCGTCACCCTCTACGTCGCCGTGGCGCTGACGCTGTGGTCCATGGTGAGCTATCTGCGCGCCGCCTGGCCGACGGTTCAGGCTGAATCCCGGCGCGAGCGTCTTGACAGCGACCCGGCGTTCAAGAAGAATTCCGCTTCCGCGCGGGAATAGCTCAGTTGGTAGAGCACAACCTTGCCAAGGTTGGGGTCGCGAGTTCGAGTCTCGTTTCCCGCTCCAGTTTCCCCTTCGTGATCGCCGCTGGCCCCGTCGGGTCGCGCGCGACGCTTGATCAGCGGCGGCGCCGGGCGGCTCAGGGCCGCGCCCACCCGCTGCGTTCTACGCGCCCGCGGCTGGGTGGCAGAGTGGTTATGCAGCGGCCTGCAAAGCCGTGTACGTCGGTTCGATTCCGGCCCCAGCCTCCATTCGATCGGGAATTCGTCCCCGCGTCCGTGCCGATGTGAACGCGTGATCGTCTCGCACGAACACCGCTTCATCTACATCAAGACGTTCAAGACGGCCTCCACGAGCGTCGAGGCCGCGCTGGCGCCCGTGTGCGGCGAGCGCGACATCATCACGCCCGCCTCGCGCGAGCGCATGGCCGAGCGGCCCGGGCAGCGCGCGCAGAACTGGCGCCTCGAACATCCGCTGGTGCCACGTCGGTCGGTATGGCGGCGGATTCTCGGTCGACCCGAGCGTCGCTATCACCCGAGCGTCGGATATTACGAACACATGCCGGCCTGGCGGGTTCGGGCCTATCTCGGCGAGCGGATCTGGAACGAATACTTCAAGTTCAGTTTCGAGCGCAATCCGTGGGATCGGCAGGTCTCCTGGTATCACTACAAGACGAAGAGTGCTCGCACCAGGCCGGGTTTTGACGCCTTCCTGGCCGATCGCAAGCGCGCCTGGGTCGACAACTTCGCGCTCTACAGCATCGACGGCGAAATCGCGCTGGATTTCATCGGACGATACGAATCACTGGCTGCGGATTTTTCGCGGGTGCTGTCGACGCTGGCGCTCGAGGGTCAGGTCGAACTGCCGCGCACCAATGTGTCGACCCGTAACAGCGACGACTACCGTGGCTACTACACCGATCAGACGCGTGTGCAGATCGGCAACTGGTACGCGCGCGAGATCGAGTTGTTCGGTTACACGTTTTAGCCGGCGGCTAGGGCCTGTTCACACTACGCCTATCGCAGCGACGGCGGCCGTTTTTTTGGCCAACAAGGCGCTGTGAGCGCGGTGTACTTGACGTACATATGCGAGCAGCAACAAAGTTGGGCGGAAAAACGGCCCCGTCCCTTCGGGTTGCGCCCCAAAATGCGTCATGCGGCGTTGCTCGTCGTTCATTTAGACTCACTAAACTTTTCTCCTCGCGCCTTGCCTGACACATTTTGGGGCAGCAACGCTGCGTCAGGCGTAGTGTGAACAGGCCCTAGTATCGCGTTGCTGAATGACCGGTTCGCTGACCGGGTGGTCCGCCGGCCACGAACAGGCCAAGTGGGGCAAGCCGTTGTGCGAGCTGTTCGGCGAGTTGCTGCAATGGGCTCAGCGCGAGCGGACTGATCGTCGCAAACGCGTCGGCGAGCGCTTCCGGTGTAGCCCGCAACAGCGGGACATTGCGGAACCAGCCCTGTTCGGTGAGATATTCGCGATATTCGGCTTCATCCGCCTTGTAGCTTGCGGTGTCGGGCGTCACCGTGATGACTGGCAGCCGTACACCGATTGCCTCGGACAGCATGCTGGATGAATCCGCGGTACAGATCGCCGCGTCGACGGCGGCGTAGAGTTCCGCCAGTGTGCCGGACCCCGCGAATCGATAGTCGATCAGCCGTTCGATGCAATCCTCTTCACGAGCCATGGTCGCGAGTGCGTCCGCGACCGAGTCCGGGGTGCGTCGGGACGTGCTGATCCACCAGCGGCAGCCCCAGGTGCGGTGCAGTTCCCGAACCAGTTTCAGCAGTCGCTGCCAGTCGAACCCGGCATAACGAAACCGGCCCGAGTCTCCGCCGATCAGCAGCCCCAGCCGCTGCGGCAGGTTCTCCCGTCCAAATCTATCGACCACGAGCGGACGCCCGAGTCGGTCGGCGTCCAGCGGCCCGATCTTGGGTGCCAGCAGATGATTCTGGAGTGGAGCGAAGCGCCGATAGGGCGTGACGATCAGGCTGAAGTCCGCGGGGCTGAAATGCCGGACCGTGCCGCAGAACACATTCGGCGCCCCAAGCAGCCGATGCAGGGCGACATTCGCCCCGGTCGTGTTTCCACCAGCCGAAACGATCAGGTCGACCGGTCGGGCGGGCCGTTCGCCGAGGTGGTAGGCGATTCGCAGGCTGGCGGCCGGTGCGCGCGGGGCGATCCAGCCGAGCGCGCGCGCCGGCACACTGGAACGGCGGCGTACCTCGATGCGTTGCAGATGTACCGGCGCGATCTTTCCCAATGCCGCCACGACACCCTCGGCAATATGAAAATGCCCGGGGTGATCGTCGGCCAGCAACAGGACACGCAGCGGTTTCATCCGTGTGTCGCGACCGCGCGGGCCGCCCGGTGTTCGAGCACCAGCCGGGCGGTGCGCGCGGTGTCATCCAGAGCGGGGTAGTGCCAGGTCTCGAGCGATCCGGTGTAGGGCCGGGTGATTCCGCGCTCGCGCAGCGCTGCGTGAAAACGGCCGAACCGGCCACCGCCGCCGGGCAGATCGAACACGTGCAGCGGCTTGCCGGTCGATGCGGCCTCGGAGACCATAGATACCGAGTCGCTGGTCACGATGATGTGATCGGCCAGCGCCAGCATGGCCCGATAGGGGTTCTCACCGCGTCCGGTCCAGACCCGGGCCGGCAGGTCGGCGAGCTGATTTTCGATCAGCTGCGCATTGGCGCGGCCGGTGCGTCGCGAGGTGGTCACCACGAACCCGGCATGGTGTTCGGCCGCTGTCGCGTGCAGCAGTGCAGTGAGCGACCGGACTTCGCCCGGCCCAAGCTGGTAACTGGTATTCGACCCGCCCACGAGCACGGCGACCAGCGGCCGCGGCAGATCGGCGAACTCGGCCTGAAAGCGTGTCGCAGCCGCCGCGAGGCGTTCCGGCGTCAGATCGTGCAACGCGCCGGTCACCGGGTACACGTTCGGCCCGCGCAGCGCGTCGTGCTGCATCGGGATCACGAGGTCGAACAGACGTACGGGAACGCGCGGGTCCTGCACATGCACCAGCATCGTGCGACCCCGACTCGCCTTTCGAACCGCGAGGGCGACCGGCACCGCCCGTCGTCCGCAGGTGATCAGCACCTCGGGCCATGGTGGTTCGATGGGGTCGGAGTGTGCGGCGAGCGAGTGCAGAACCCCGGGCGTGAGGTGGCCTGGAAACCAGGACCACGGCGGACGCGGCCGCACGACGCGGTGCTCGAATGCCAGGCCCGTGGCCTGTGCCAGCCCGCGTGCCTGGGTGTCGAGTCCGGCCTTGCCGGGGGTCATCCACCAGCCGACCGTGGGGCCGCTGTGGGGCGATGCAGCGCCAGCCGCCACGGCGATTACTTCGCGGGCGATCAGCTCAACTCGTTGACGGCCCGCCATTCGGGCCCGACATAGTTGACGATCAGCGACTTGCGCACACCGCGGATGGGACGTTTCTCGAAGCCGTGCCAGGTGTCGGTGCCCGGGATGAAGATCGCGCCGAGGTTGCGCCCGTAGGGCACGTCGGACACGTGGCGGTGTTCCGGCGAACCGTCGTAGAGGCTCGTGCCGGCATCGGCGAGCAGCGGGTCGTCGGAGAGGTAAACCATCATCGTGAATCGCTTCACGGAGATGTCGGTGTGCGGCCCGAGCCAGAAGCCGTCGATGTCCTGGCAGTACTCGATCCGCGCCCGGGTGTTCGCGAGGTTTGCGCCGGTCGCCTGTTCGATCGACTGCATCACCTGTGGGTCGGCAAACGCCTGGGCGATGCGCGCGCAGACCGGATGGCGTGCCTGGTGATCCGGCGAAAAGTACCAGCGCAGCTGGTTGTTGCATTCGCGCGTTCCGTCGAACACGGCACCCGCCGGGGCTGCCTGGGGCAGCGAGAGGATATCGTCGATGTCGGACTCGGTCAGAACGGCGTCCAGCAACCAGTGCTCGAACGGTTCGACGTTGTGCGCGGCGCTGTCCAGCGAACGGATAAAAGCCCTCGCGGTCGCCGAAGGGGCCGCTGCGGACACCTGAAATGCAGCGCCAAGGGCCGGCATCTCAGTAGGCCTCCGCGCGACCCGGCATCAACCGTTTCGCGAACGCCGAGATGCGATGCACGATGAAGTGCCGCTTGCGTGCGACACCGGAGTCGACCCAGTTGAACATCACGCAGCGACGCTCGCCACAGAACGGCTTGTGGCCGTGCCAGGAGTTCGGACGCACCCGAAATGCAACCAGCGTGCCGCCGGCCGGGGAGACTTCGGTGAGGTAGTCGTCCATGTCGCCGGGTCCGCGCAGCAGACGCAGGCGCCCGCCGTCATCGTTCCAGCGGTCATTCAGGTACAGCAGCCCGGTGATGAGCTTGTATTTCGCGTCGGTGTGAATCCGCCCGTCCTTTTTCTGGGCCTGGCCGCGCACGGAAATCATCAGCGACTTGTCGCTCAGGTCCACGCCGAATTTCTGTTCGATCACGGCGCGGAAGCGCGGCGAGCTGATTTCATCGATCAGCGCGGCGAACTGCGGACCGTATTCGAGCGCACCCGGGTCGTATACGCCCGGCTTGCTGATCGCCGGAAAGTCGGAGCGCGCGGCGTCGAGCCCGTCTGCGCTCAGCGCGTCGGGCAGCGTGAAATACTCGAACGGTTCCTGCGTGACGCCGGCACTGGAAATGGATTCGTAGTTGAACACCGTGTGCGCCCTGATAATCGATGTCTGTCAGTGGGGTGAGTGCGGAGCCCTGCACACGATAGTCTGCGATCGTTTCTGAACCGTTGCTGAACCGTGTACCACCGATGAATACTCCGGTACATGGACGGCGGAGTCGGGCCACTAGCCGGTCACGCATTCGTACCGGCTAAAACGCCTATATCATACCGGAATGACCGATTCCTTGCGGCCGTTTCCGCCCGATCCGCCGGCGCCAGACCTGCAACCGACGGAACCACGTGCGTACTGAGCCGCTTCGCGTTCGGGTCGCCCGGGGTATGGACGCGTTTGCCGCCCGGCCCTGGGCCCCGGCCGTGCTGATCGCCGGGTGCGTCGCGATGCTACCCCTGCGCCTTGGCGTGGAGACGCTCGTCGCGATGCTCACGCTGATCGGGCTCGCGCTGATCTGGAGCCGCGGTCCTGCCTGGTGGGCGCGCGACCCGGCCGCCAGACGCTTCGGTCTGTGGTTTCTCGCCCTGTGGCTGCCGATGTGTACGGCGCTGCCCGATGCTGTCGACCCCACGAATGCGTGGCGGGTGACCCTGGGATTCGCGCGGCTGTACTGGGCCGGCCTGGCCGTGATCTTTTTCTTCGCGCAGGTGCATACACGCGAGCGGTTTCAGCGGCTGGTCGCCGTGGTCGTCGGGTTCTGGATCGTCGACGCCCTGATTCAGGCCGCATTCGGCCGCGATCTGTTCGGGCTCGAATACCCCGAGTTCCGCCTGAACGGCATATTCGGCGACAACCTCAAGCTCGGCATCGTGCTGGCGGCGTGGTCGCCGATCGCGTTGCTGGTCGCGCATGCACGTGGTTGGGGCGCGCTGCGCCTGACCGCGCTGGTCGCGGTGACCGTCGTGGTGTTCCTGTCGAATGGTCGGACGGCCTGGCTGCTGTTCGGCGTGGTGGTACTCGGCTACCTCGTCTGGCAGTGGCGGTCCGGCGGCCGGCGACCGTGGCGCCAGGGGTTGATGGCCGTGGTGTTTCTCGCGGCGCTGGTCACTGCCGGCTACCACTTCTCCGAGCGGATCGCATGGCGAATCGACCAGACGGTCGCTTTGCTCGGCGGCGATTCCGGTTCGGTCAGCCATGCCCTCAGCAATCGCCCGGTGATCTGGTCGGTCGCCTCGCGCATCGTGGCCGCGCACCCGATCAACGGCGTCGGGCCGCGGGGTTTCCGTACCGCATATCTCGACCATGCCGAACCTGACGACAGGTTCGTGGAGCTCTACAAGGGCACGCAGGGCGCGCATCACCCGCACATGCAGTGGCTGGAGGTGCTGACCGAGACCGGCCTGATCGGGCTCGCTGGTCTTCTGTTGGCATTGTTCTGGCTTCTGCGGGCATGGCTGAAGGCGTCCGCGGCGCGACGCGCGCAGTCGTTGCCATATGCGCTCGCGGTGCTGGCGGCCTTCTTTCCCCTGAACAGCACGCTGGCGCTGTATTCGGCGTTCTGGTCGCAGAACGTGCTGTTGATCGTGGCGCTGTATTTCGCCGTGATTGCGCGTGAGGATGCGAACGCTGTGAGGTCTTGAAGCGACGAGCGCGCTGACAGGCTCAGCCAGTCTCTGTGACCCTGGCAAGCTCTGAATAGAGCTCCAGCGTCGCCGTAAGCATGCGTTCCAGCGTGTACGGGTGTTCGGCGGGGACGACGGACGGGGCGTTGGCCCAGCGCGTCAGAAGCCAGATCATGCCCGACAGGTCGCCGGGCTTCACGGCGCCTTGCGGGAACACTTCACGCAACTGCTCGCCGACGCCGCCATGGTCATAACCCGCGACCGGCCGTCCAAGGCTCAGCGCCTCGATCGTCGTCCGTCCGAACGCCTCCGGTTCGTTGGAAAGTGAAACCACGGCATTCGAGATCGCAAGCACCTCGCGCAGATCGCTGCGGTGGCCGAGCAGGCTGATGTGTTCGTCGAGTCTGCGCGCATGGATCCGCGCGCGCAGTGCCTCGGCGTAGGCGCGTCGGCGCGGCTCGATGCCGCCGACGACGAGACCATGGGCGTCCACGCCGTCGCCACGCAGCGCCTCGATCAGGTCGATGAACGTCTCCTGCCCCTTCCAGCGCGTGATCCGCGCCGGCAGGGTTACGACGAAACGCCCCGCAAGCTGCGGAAACCGGGCCTTCCATTGTGCTTGCCAGCGTGAGTCCGGCCGGTAGCCGTACGGGAATTCGGCACGACTGACCCCGCGCGGAATGACGCGGATGCGCGCCGGGTCGATGCGCGGATAGTTCGCCAGGATGTAGTCGCGGATGGTTTCCGAGACCGCGATGACGCGCTCCCCGCGGGTCATCACCGTGCTGTAGCGGTTGACGGTGTAGGGCCCGTGCACGGTCGTGACGAGTCGGGGCCGGCCTTGAGCGGGAAGTCCGCGCCAGGCGAGGTATGCGATCCAGGCCGGCAGGCGCGAACGCAGGTGCAGGATGTCCGGCCGTTCGGCACGCAGCCAGTCCCGCAGGCGGGCGATCCAGCGCAGCGTCGACAGGCGCTTTTCGCCGACCGGCCAGTCGAGGTGTTCGCTGCCGGCCTTGACCAGCGATTCTGCGAGTCTTCCGCCGGCCGCGATGACCGTGGAACGGTGACCCGCCCTGACCAGGGCCCCGGCCACCTCCAGCGTGCCGCGCTCGACGCCACCCGCGTCCAGCGCCGGGAGCACCTGCACGACGTGCAGCGGCCGTTTCGCGGCGCCGTTCGGATCGGGGTAGGATTGCGCCGGGTCTTGATCTGGGGGCATTGGCAGGGTTTGCGCTCTGTCCGCGCGTGCCGGTGGCACACAATACGGTATCTCAAAACTCGATCGACGACTTCTTCGTCTGCATCGGCGCCCAGAAGGCCGGCACGACCTGGCTGGCCAGCGTGCTGGCGCGGCATCCCGAGGTGTTCTTCACGCCGGTCAAGGAGATCCACTATTTCGATAGCGTGCACCTCGGTTCACGTCATCTGTCGGAGGCGTTGCGCGCGGTTCGGCTGCGCAAGTTTTACCGGCGACTAGCGGCAAATCCGGGGCGTCTTCGGGAACTGGCTGCGCAGCGGCGCTGGTACCGCGATTATCGGCGCGGACCGATCGACGACGCATGGTATGTGCGCCTCTTTGATCGGGCGCATCGCGGTTCGGCCTGGCTCGCCGGTGAGGCGACGCCGGAGTATGCGGCGCTTGGCCAGGCCGGACTGACGCATCTCAGCGGGCTTGCGCCGCGTGCAAGGCTTCTGTTCATCATGCGCGAGCCCGTCGCACGTGCCTGGTCCGCCGTTCAGCACCACTGCCGCCGCCGCCGCGTGCGCGCCGAAGCCCTGACGGTCGAGGCGGTTGATGCCATCGTCAACGACGCGGAGTTCGTGCAGCTCGGCGATTACGCGGCCACGCTGTCTGCGTTGGCCGCCGTGTTTGGGCCCGCGCAGGTCTGGCTGGGGTTCCACGAGGATCTGCATGAGGATCGCCAGGCCGCGATAGAGGGCATTTGCGGGTTCCTTTCGATCCCTGCGGCGCCGCTCTTGAACCTGCCTTTGGGCCGGCGGGTCAATCGCTCGCGCAACGTGGAACCGCCGGCCGCGGTGCGCGCGCACCTGCGGGAGATCTGCCGACCGACGGTGGATGCCGTGGCGGCACGGCTGGGGCGGGTTCCGGACGTCTGGTTGCGCGAGTTCGACTGAGCGTCGCACTACACTAGGGAAGCTCTGATCAATCCGTCCCGGATTGCCAGAGCAGCGAAAACTAAAAAGTGTGATTTTTCGTTTTCTTCCATTTTCAACGGCTAGCAGCCGTGGAAAATGGCGGCACGTCCATGTGCCGTGGGAAACTCTGACAATTCAGAGTTTCCCTAGGTCATCCGGCGCTGTGCGGCCGGCGTCCATACGGCTGTTCCACGCCCGGTGTGCCAGCTATGCTTTGGCAGCTGGCGTTTACCCACCCTCCGAAGCTCTGATTGAGACGGGGCATTCGGCTTTTTTCTGGAGAGAGTCCATGCGCTCGAGAATCCTGCGTCTTGCCGGTGCTGTCTGTATCGGCATCGGTTTCGGCTGTGCTAGCCTGCGCGCCATGGCTGAATCCGACTCCCCGTTCAATGCGCTGTTCGAGGCCAGCCTGGCCAGCAAGAAGGGCGTCATCGTGTATGTGAACGGCCAGTCCATTCCGGGGCGTGTAACGCGCATGCCGGACGGCCACACCGTCGAACTGGCGAACCGCGAGTACGATCGCATCGTCGTTCGGCTGGACCGGATCGACGCCGTCGCCGGCAATCCCTGATCCAACCCACCGCCCGGCCGGGCGGTGCCTGTCGCGATTCCGAGTTCTGGTGCACGCACCGGCCATCGGTAACGTGATGCCGATGCGCGATACTGCTTCCTGCCTCGACGAATGCCGATCGGGCATTCGTGCACAGACCCTCACGAACGACGGATTACGTGCCGGGATGCCGGCGGTCGCGCGCATCGCTCCGGCGGGTTTTCCCGAAGAACCATCAGGTCACCGGCGTGAGCCTGCGCAGGGCGTGTTCCAGCGTCCTGAAACAGCGCTCGGTGCCAAGCCGCTGCATCACGCCGAGCTTCTCGAGGTCCGCCATCGTGCGACTGTGCGCGCAGACCACGCGCACATCGGCGCCGCGTTGCAGGGCCTTTTCGATCAGGTCCTCGACAATCAATGCCGTTGAAACGCCGATGATCGACGCGCCCGTGAAGTCGATGACCAGCTGCTTTACATTCGGAAAGCGGCGCAGGCGCATGCTCAGGCTGCGCCCGACGCCGTAACTGAGCGAGCCGCTGACGCGCATCAAGAGTGCATCGCCCTCGTGGCCGGCCAGAAACTCACGCTCGGCCGCGGTCAGGCGGTCGGCATTGATGCGGCCGTCGCTGAGCACCACCGAATCCAGTTCGAAGCTCGAGAGCTTTTCGATCGTCACGATGTTCTTGATGAACACGCCGACGAACACCGCGGTGATCAGATCGACGAACACGGTCAGCACCAGCACCAGAAGCATCAGCGCGATCGAGAACGCGGGCAGGCGGTGCAGACGACGCAGGAAGGGCCAGTCGATGATGTCCACGCCGACCTTGATCAGAATGCCGGCGAGCACGACCAGCGGAATGCCCTCGAACCAGCGACCAAGCCCGAGCGCGATTGCCAGCAGCAGCACGGCATGCGTCGCGCCGGAGAGCGGTCCGCGGCCCCCGGAACGGATGTTGATCACCGTGCGCATGGTCGCGCCGGCGCCGGGTAGTGCCCCGAGCAGGCCAGCGGCGGCATTGCCCAGACCCTGGCCGATGAGTTCCTGGTCGGAGTCGTGCTGCGTGGCCGTGATGTTGTCAGCGACCAATGAGGTCAGCAGCGAGTCGATCGCGCCGAGCACGGCGAGCATGATCGAGTTGGTCACGATTTCGCGAAGCAGCGCGGGTTCAAACGCCGGCAGATTGAGGCCGGGCAGCCCGGACGGGATTGCACCGATGCGCGCGATGGTCTGCTGTGGATCCGCGAACGTGGCGATTACGGTACCAACGATCAACGCCAGCAGCGGCGCCGGCAGGCGCCGGTTGACGCGGCCGCGCCAGATGAAAACCAGCGCGATCGTCAGTACGCCGAGTGCCGCGGCACCCCAGTGAATGTTCGCGAGCTGTTCCGGAAGCGCACGTACGGCCGCGACCACGCCGGAGGCGCCTGGCAGGCCCATCAGCGGCCCGAGTTGCAGCAGAATGATGATGACGCCGATGCCGGACATGAACCCGGAGATCACCGGGTAGGGCACCAGGATGATGTATCGGCCAAGCTTCATCGCGCCCATCGCGATCTGCAGCAGGCCGGCGATGAACACCGTCGTGAACGCAATCGCAAGGCCGGAGTCCGGGTGTTCGGCCATGGCTTGTGTGATGACCGTCGCCATTACGACCGTCATCGGGCCGGTGGGGCCGGAGACCTGGCTGGGCGTGCCGCCGAACACGGCGGCAAAAAACCCGACCAGGATCGCGCCGTACAGGCCGGCGACCGGACCCGCGCCGGACGAGATGCCGAAGGCGAGCGCAAGCGGCAGTGCAACAATGGCCGCGGTGACGCCGCCGAACAGGTCGCCACGGACGTTTTCCGTGAAGGTAGCGAGACGATACATTTGCGCAGCACCTTGCGGGAATGCGCCAAGCCGGCGCGACGCCAAGTATAGATAGCAGTCGCTGGTTCCGGGGGTTCGCATAGCGTTTGCGGCATGGGTTGAACGACGGGGACAATGCCCGGGGGCCGCCGGCCGGGGCGCGATGCTGTCGCGCGAGTCCCGACAGGTTGTTGAAAATGGCCGACACATGGCCGTGTCGGCGTCGCGAGCGAACAGCGCGGTTTTCGCTCGCTCATGAAAATCAGACACTTGCGTACTCGATTTTCGGGCGAGACGATCCTGTCTCGCTATCACAGGCCGGTGAGAAGAGAATTTCAACGGCCTGCCAGGCCCGGGTGGCGAAACAGGTAGACGCAGCGGACTTAAAATCCGCTGGCCGCAAGGCCGTGCCGGTTCGAATCCGGCCCCGGGCACCACCGCACCCGAAGCGGGGCGGGGAATCTGTTCATCTGCAATCTTTCGCGGTTATGACGGGTCTATTAGGACAGCAACGAGCGAAGCGTCGCCGGTTCGAGGCGATCACCAGGGCCTGGTCGACGGATCTGTTCCGTTTTGCCTTCTGGCTGTGCCGGGATCGTGAACTCGCCGAGGACCTCACGCAGGAGACCTTTCTGCGGGCCTGGCGGGCACTCGACACCCTCGACGACGACAAGGCCGCCAAGGCGTGGTTGATCACCATCCTGCGGCGCGAGTACGCGAGGCAGTTCGAGCGGCTGCGCCCGGTGTTGACCGAAATCGACGAGCAGGTGCTACCGGCCGCCAACAGCGACTACGACACCAGCACCGAGGCGTTCGTGCTGCGGCGGGCATTGGCCCGGCTCGACGAGGACTATCGGCTACCGCTGCTGTTGCAGGTGATCGGCGGCTTTACCTGCGCGGAGATCGCGACGCAGCTTGGACTCAGCGAATCGGCTGCGGTGACGCGCGTGTTTCGCGCCAAGCGCAAGCTGCGCGAGGCGCTGGGCGAACGCTGGGAAGAAGACGAGACCAGAGACTGACGAGTGACCGGGGCACCCGACGAAATCGAACTGCGATTGCTGGCGGAGGCATCGCTTGCCGATGCCGATGTCGACCGCATGCTGGCCGAGGTGCCACGGCTCGTGGCGCTACGCGAGCGCGCGCGCGCGTTCGACGCCCGTGTGCGCGCGGCAATCGAGATCACGCCGTCCGCGCACCTCGTCGAGCGGGTGCTCGCGGCCGTGCCGGACGAGGACTTCGATCGGGCCCTGAACGGCGCGGTCGCGGTCGCCGCGCCCGCGGGGCTGGAACGGCGCATCCTCGACGCAGTCCGGCTGGGACCCGGTGAGCGACGGACGGCCTGGTGGCGCCCGGTGTTCGCGTTGGCCGCCCTCGCGCTGCTGGCGTTCGGCAGCTTCGGCGTCTGGCGCCAGTACGAGGCCACGCGTGCGCTGACCGACATCGTGATCGCGCATATCCAGCACGAGCCGCAGGCGCTGGTTGCGCGCAGCAGCGTGTCGATCGACGATTTGGCCGCGAGCCTTCGCCGCGTCGGGATCGATCTAGCCGATGCGGACGCCCGTGAGGCCCTCACGCAGGCCGACATCCGCTACCTGAAGCCCTGTCCAATCCGCAATCATCCGGGCATGCACCTGGTGGCCTATGCGGCCGGACGGCCGGTGACCATCCTCGTGATGCCGTTCGAGTCGCTGGGCAATGAAAAGCTCATCGACGATCCGGGCTTCAAGGGGCTGATCCGGCCGTCGCCGCACGGCAGCTTCGCGGTGGTTGGCGAGTCGCGTGAGGACGTGCACATGATCATGGGCAAGGTCGACCGCGGCTTCGTCTGGATGTAGCCGGACCGGAAGGGCCGTTCTCGCGGTCAGTCTCCAGAATCCGCCCTGGATCGGTCCGCGTTGAGCAGGCGTTCGGCCTCGGCAAGAAAACGTGCCTGTCCAGCCTCGTCATCCTCGCCGCGCAGCAGGCTCGCATGCCAGGCACGCCCCGCGGTGATCAACGGTGTGACACCGCAATAGACGGCGGCCCCGAGCAGGCGGTGAACCAGCGCGGCCCGTTCTCCGTGTGTGCCCCGAGGGGTTTCCGCCAGACCCTCGCATGCTTCGCGCAGTTGCCCGATGAACCGCGCATACATCTGATCCGCCAGCGTGGCATCGCCGCCGAACAGACTGATCTGCGCCTGCCGATCGCGCGGGAGTCCAATGGACCCGACCGGCAGCATGGCCTGACGCACCGCGTTGAGCAAGGTCGCCTCATCGATTGGTTTGGCCAGCACACGCCCGATTCCGGCCTCCCGCGCGCTGCGTTCGGTTGCGCTGTTGGTATCCGCCGTCACGGCGATCAGCGGGGTTGCGGCGTTCGGCAGTTCGATCTGCTCACGCAGCCGCTGGGCGGCCGCGATGCCGTCGAGGCGCGGCATGTGCAGATCGAGCACGATCACGTCATAGCGACGGCGGCCGGCCGCGGCCAGGGCGTGAACGCCATCGGCGGCGGAATCCACGCGCATGCCGGCACGCTCGAGGATCAGCGTGAGCCAGTCGCGGTTGATGGCGTTGTCGTCGACGACCAGCGCACTGCGACCTTCGAGCGGCCCGGTTCGGCGTTCGTGGCGACCGGCGGCGACCAGTCGTTCGACCTCCAGGTGCAGCAGCGCGCGCGGCAGCGGTCGCCCCACGCAGCGCGTTGCGCCGCATTCCTCCCACGCCGCGTGATCGCTGAGGCGCGAACTCGATAGCAGGGCCAGTGTCGGAACTTCGGCGGCGCGCATCTGTTCGAGGCGGTGTCGCCACGGTGCATCGGGTGTGTCGGTGCCGCGCAGGCCGATCACGATCAGTGCCGGACGCGCGGTCGTCGCCCGATCGCACAGGGTTTCGGGCCGGTCGCAGGTATCGACCTCGTAGCCCTGCGCCCTGAGCAGATGCCGGGTGATGTGCAGCGATCGCGGATGGGTGTCACAGACGAGAACTCTTGCGCCGGGCGATTCCGGCACGCTGTCGGTCCCCTGATCCGGGCGTGTCTTCAGCGGACAGGTGAAGCGGAACGCGCTGCCGTGTCCGCTGTGACTGTCGAACGAAATCTGGCCGCCCATACGCCGTACCAGTCGATCGGCGATCGCCAGCCCGAGGCCGAGACCTTCGCTGGCACGGTTCAGCGCCGTGTCGCCCTGCCCGAACAGCGCGAACAGTTCGGTCTGCTGGCGGGCCGGAATACCCGGGCCGGTGTCCGAGACCTCGATCTCCACGACCGCATGGGCGGCATCGCGACCGTCGAGGCTGACCTGCAGCGCGACCTCGCCGGCCGTCGTGAACTTGATTGCGTTGTCGAGCAGGATCAACGCGACGCGGCGGATTCGCGCGGCATCGCCAAGCACCGCGCGCGGTACGTCATCGAACACCCGCAGCAACAGCTCTAGCTGTTTCGCATGCGCCTTGGGCGCGTTGACCGAAATGCAGTATTCGAGCTCGTCGATCAGATCGAACGGTGCGAGTTCGAGCCGCAGTTCGCCGGACTCCAGTGCCGCGACATCGAGCATGTCGTCGAGAATCTGCCCCAGGTCCGCGCTCGCATGCTCGATGAACTGCAACTGCCGGCGCTGGGCATCGTCGAGCGCGCCGTCGGCGAGACGTTCGGAAAACCCGTGGATGGTATGCAGTGGCGTACGCAGTTCGTGGCTGATGTTCGCGAGAAAGCGGCTCTTGACGGCATAGGCCTCCTGCGCGCGCCGGCGCGCGAGGTCGAGTTCCACGTTTTTGATCTCGACGGCCTCGAGCGTTTCGGCGAGTTCCGCGGTCGCCCGCGCGATGTCGTGTTCGAGCTGTTCGCGGGCGCGGCGGATTTCCCGATCCATCAACTGCATCGCGTTGCCGAGCGTGGCGAATTCCTCGTCACGCAGGCTGGGCAGTTGTGGCATCGGCGCGCCCTGTTCGATGGTGCGTGCGGCCTCGGTCAGGGCCTGCACCGGGCCGCTGATTCGCCCCGCCATGAACCGGGCCATGGCGACGGCGGCCAGAATGCCGAGTGCCGAGAGCAGGGCGCCCAGTCGCAGAACCTCGCCATTGCGCGCCAGCAGCGTCTGGCGCGATACGACGAGCTGAATCTGACCGAGCAGGGCGCCGCCGCCGTGCGCCGCCGTCTCGAAGTCGTCAACGGCGACGGGTTCAGAGCGGATCGGCGCGCGGAACACCTGGCTCGGTGCGTCGCCGGCGCTGCGCTGGTAGTCGGCCAGCGCGTGTCCCGTCGCGTCCTCGATGACGAGGCCCGTGATCTCGGGATCGCCGGCAATCGAGTCGACGACCTGCGCCAGCGCCGGCTGGTTCCCCGAGAAGACCGGATAGACGCTTGCCGCGGCGATCTGTCGTGCCAGCGCGCTCGCGCGTTGTTCGAACGCGAGCTCCAGATCGTTGATGCGGCTGACACTGAAGTAGCCGCCCAGCGCGACGACCAGCAGCGTCGCCGGCACCACCCCGAGCACCAGCGCACGGGTACGCAGTGAGCGCAGTTGCGGCCAGGTCACGGGTTCGGCTCCAGATTGCGAAGCGCTTCGGTAATCACCGATAGGTCCGGCAGCGTCAAATGCAGGGCCGCCGCGACGCGCGCGTTGATTTCGATGGCGAACTCCCGCGGATCGATCTGTCGCGGCAGGTTTGTATTTTCGAGCAGGGCCTTCAGATCCGCGATGATCTGGGACTCGATCTGGGCGGGTTCCGAAAACACGGCGGCGAGGGCGCCGGCGCGCACGAAGGCACGCGAAAAGGCCACCACCGGTATCCCGCGCCGGTACGCCGACAGCAACACGCTGTGTGCGGTATCGCTGTTGTGTAGTGTCTCGTCGGGCATGGCGAGATAGGCATCGGCGTCGCCAAGCACCGTATCGAGCGCCGGGCCAAGCTCACTGGCGTCGTTGGCCTGCGCTGCGACCACGGCAAGGCGCGTGCCTGCGGCGGCACGCAGGCGTCGCAGTCCGTCGCTGCTGGACGGCCCCAGGACCACGGCGATCCGGCGGGCTTGCGGCAGCAGGGTCTCGATCAGGCCGAGCTGGCGCGACAGCGGCTGGTCGATCGTGAACACGTGGCGCGTCTGGCCGAGCGTGGTGTTGGTGGCCAGTTCGAACCGGCTGACGAATGCGGCGTAGTCCGGCGCGCGCCCGGTCATGCGCACGACGTGATCGGTGGCCTGCGTGCCCAGCGCGGCCGTAATGGTCGTGGCCGGCAGCGCCGATGCCGGGATCGTCGCAAGTTCGATACTGAGCCCGTCGGCACGCAGCCGGGTGCCGATGGATTCGGCGATCCGCGTCTGGAATGACGAGCCCTGCGAATACACCAGCACGATGTCGGGCTGCGCGAACGCCCCCGGCGCGACCAGCGTAGTCAGCAGGGCGAGTATTGCGAGCGTGGCGCGCGTTCGGCCTCGTGATCGGGAGTGCATCGGGGACATCCTGTCGAAGTGGCGTCTGGCGTCAGTGCCGGGGTCGCCAGCCGATCGTGGCCCAGAACTGGCTGCCCGGATCGTTCTGGCGGCGGAAATCGCGGTTGTCGGCGAGCTGCAGCTCACCGCTCAAGCGTAGTTCAAGCTCGCCGTCCAGCGCCGGCATTTCATGACCGAGTGAGAGGTTCAGCTTTTTCACGCCCGGCAGGGGATTGCCCGAACCCTGAAATTCCACCGGCCCGTGAAGCTCGAATGCCGCGCTGGCGGTGGTGGTCGCGTTCAGTCGCTCGATCCATTGCAGTACCGCGGAGCGGGTCGGCACGCTGTCGTGCGGATCGTCGACCGGCGAGGTGTCGACCACGTACAGCGACGAGACGCCGCCGCGAATCCGCCGCCGTGGCATGTCCCAGTCGAATTCGGCCTCCAGTCCGCGAATCTTCAGATGGCCGATGTTGTGGAACTCGTCGAAATCGTCGGTTTCCCCGAACACCGGGTTGAACACCTCCGCGTTCATCGGCGCGATGATGTCGCGCACCGAGGTCTGGTAGACGCGCGCGTCGACGGTGAGACCGATCTCCGGAATGCGCTTGATCCAGCCCAGTTCCAGCATGACGATGTGTTCGGGGTCCAGATCGCCGCTGGTCGTCTGGATGATGTCGCGGCCCGGGCCGATCGCCAGCCCGAAGTCGATCGTTTCCTCGATGATGTGCGGCGTGCGCACTGCGCGTGACACGCCGAGCCGCACGCTCTGGGTTTCGTCCGGCAGCCAGTTCAGCGCCAGCCGCGGTGACACCTTGCCGCCGGCGATGGTGTCGTACTCGAACATGCCGCCAAGGTGCAGCAGCCACTGTTCGGCAAGGCGCCATTCGAGATTGCCGAACACGCGATAGATCCAGATGCGCCCGTCGCTGTCGCGATTGCGCAGACCCGGCGCCTCGACGGTCTCGTACTCCACGCTGGCGCCGGTGACATAGCGCAGTGCGGGGCTGGCCTGCGCGGTGTGCTGCAGCTCGGTCACGTAGCGCTGCGAGTGGATGCGGAAGTCCAGCTCGGTCGGAAACCCGAACAGGCTGCCGAATGCCTGATCGTCGTAGTCGTCGCGTGTCCACGCAAAGCGCAGGGCCGTCTCCGCGCCGTCCGTCCCGGTGTGCAGCCAGCGCAGGTGCTGGAACGCAACGCTGGCGGGGATGTCGCGCACGGTGTCGACCGGCGAGTCCGGGTCGCCATCGCGAAATTCGCCGTCGCCGAAGCCGAAGGAATATTCCAGCGCGTCTTCGGAGGTCGCCTGCCAGTCGACCCGCCCGCCGACCGTCGCGGCGTGCCAGCGATCGGGCAGTTTCGGGAATCCGTCGTCTGCGGCAGCCGTGATGCTGAGCCGGTAATCGACATCGTCGTGGCTGCCGGCGTAGCGCAGATACCCGCGCCGGATGCCGTCGTTGCCGAGGCTCATGCGCGCAGCCAGACCGTGGTCCTCGCCGGCATGGCGCGTGATGATGTTGATGACGGCCAGGAATGCGTTCGAACCGTGGGTCACGGTGTTCGGCCCGCGGATGATCTCGATGCGTTCGATGTCCTCCAGCGCCAGCGGCAGGCGCGCCCACGGGACGCCGCCGAGCGATGGGGTGTAGGCCGAACGACCGTCGATCAGCACCTGCACGCGGCGCGGAAACTCATCGGAGAGCCCGAGGTAGGTCACGACCGGGCGGTGGCCGTTGTAGTGGCCGACCAGCATGCCCGGGATCAGGCGGAACAGATCGGCGACATCGAGAACGCCGCTGGCCCTGATCATCTCGCGGTCAATCGTGCTGATCGGCAGCGGGGCCTCGAAGCGCGACTGCGACAGGCGGCTGGCCGACAGCACGACCGGCACGTCGTCGAACCAGTGCTCGGCGCCGGCCTGCGCACGCGCGCTGCCGAGGGCCAGCGCGGACAACAGCAGACGGGACAGGTAACGGCGGCAGTCCATGCTGGGCGATGTGGTTGGCGGGGCGTTACGTCTGGGGTCGAATTCGATGGCCGGCAAGGCTATCACAGTCAACGGAAACGGCCCGTACCGTTGACCCGGCCCGGGTGCGGCCGTAGCCTGACGCGCCCGGGGCAGTCCCGGCCGGTCGCCGTCGGCGGCGCGGGCGAATTCGACGATCGAGAGCATGGCCAATCACAACGACGACTGGGCGGATGCGACCCGTGCGCTGCGCGCCGGCGTGCGGCGCAGCGCCGAAGGTGAGCACAGCGAGGCGATCTATCCGACCTCGAGCTTCGTGTTCGACTCGGCCGCGCAGGCCGCCGCGCGCTTTTCCGGCGCGGAACCCGGCAACGTCTACTCGCGCTTCACCAACCCGACCGTGCAGGCCTTCGAGCGCCGGCTAGCCGCGCTCGAGGGTGGCGAAAGCTGCGTGGCCACGGCGTCCGGCATGGCGGCCACGCTGGCGCTCTGTCTGGCGCTGTTGCGCGCGGGCGATCACCTGCTCGCCGCGCGCGAACTGTTCGGCAGCAGCGTGTCGCTGTTCACGAACTATCTGCCGCGTTTCGGGATCGAGACGAGTTTCGTCGCGCTGGACGATCCGGCCGCATGGCAGGCGGCGCTGCGTCCGACTACCCGCGGCCTGTTTGTCGAGACCCCCGCGAATCCCCTGTTGCAGATCGCCGATCTGGGTGCGCTCTCGGACATTGCACATGCGCACGGCGCCTGGCTCGCGGTCGACAACACGCTGGCGACCTCGACCCTGCAACGGCCGCTGGAACTCGGCGCGGACCTCGTGGTGGTGTCCGCGACCAAATACGTGGACGGGCAGGGCCGTTGTCTCGGCGGCGCCGTCGTCGGCGATGCCGAGCGGGTCGGGCGCGAGGTGTTCGGTGTGGTCCGCACCGGCGGCCCGAGTCTGAGCCCGTTCAACGCCTGGGTGTTTCTGAAGGGGCTGGAAACGCTGGATCTGCGCATGCGTGCGCAGAGTGCCGCCGCGCTGGAACTCGCGCGCTGGCTGGAGCATCAGCCCGCCGTCGAGCGCGTCTGGTACCCGGCGCTCGAATCCCACCCGCAGCATGCGCTGGCGATGCGTCAGCAACGCGCGGGCGGCAGCGTCGTTTCGTTCACGGTACGCGGCGGACGTGCCGAGGCCTGGCGCGTGATCGATTCCACGCAGCTGGTTTCCATCACGGCGAATCTGGGCGATGTGCGCACGACCATCACGCACCCGGCGACGACCACGCACGGACGGCTGAGCGATGCGGAGCGTCGTGCGGCGGGGATCGGCGAGAATCTCATCCGCGTTGCCGTCGGCCTAGAGGATCAGACCGATCTTCAGGCGGACCTTGCACGCGGGTTTCGGGCGCTGACTTGAGAGGCTACGGATCGATCATCGGCCCCGGATTGGCGCGGGAAACGCCGCGCAGGCCCGCGACCGCGGGAAACACGGGATCGGCTCTGGATTCGCAGCCCGCCTTCAGGCGCAGCCGGTCGTAGTTGCCGCGCATCCCGAGGTACACATCAAGCCGCCCGATGAGTCCCCAGACCCGCAGGATTCCCGGGTCGCCGGGCTGCGCATAACGCATGGCCGGCAGGAGCTTTCTCCACGCCTGAAGCAGGCCGCGGGCGGTGTAATAGGCGCCGCGGCGCCAGTCGCGCGCCGCCGTGCCGTGACTGATGACGCTCGCGAAGGTTTCGAGGCAGGCATTCTGGGCGCCGAAACCGCGCCGCAGCCGGCACAGATAGCTCCAGCAAAGGCGCTCGGCCGGCATGAAATGCTGAAGGCGAAGGGTCGGCTCGTAGTACAGTCGCCAACCGCGCCGGGTGAGATGGATGCACAGTTCGCTGTCTTCACCGGACAGTAGTCGATCCCCGCGCCGTCCCTGCACCAGGGGTGCAGTTCCCTCGGCGCGCAGTGCTGCCCAGGCGGCGCGCCGCACACTCAGGCCGGCGCCCCAGAGAAAGCCGCGCGAATCCGTTACGTCACCTGGCGCTCCCTGCGGACCAATGGCGTAGCACCCCTGGAAGGTCTCGAACCAGGCCGGAAGCGGGGTCTCGTGTGCCACCGAGTTCAGACCGCCGACCGCGCCGACTTCGGGATGCCGGTCAAGGGTCTGCGCGACGCGCTCGACCCAGTCGGGCTCCGGCCAGTTGTCATCGTCAACAAAACTCACATACGGATAACGCGCCGCGCCGAAGCCGGCTTCGCGCGCCGGACCGACTCCGAGTTCGCGTTCCTCGACACAGCGCAACGGCGCAGGCGCGTCCGAAGACCAGCACTGACGGGCGACTTCCCGGGTGTTGTCCGTACTGGCGTTGTCGACGACGAGCACCTCCCAGGGCCGAGCATCGGCAAGCTGTTGCACAGCGAGTGCCGCGAGGGTTTGTGGCAGGCGTTGGGCGCTGTTGTGACAGCATACGACGACGGTTACGCCGGACTGCTCTGCGGCCTGCGGATCCATCTCAGTTTTGCGGCGCCGGGTCGGTGTGGCCGTCGGCGTAGTAGTAGTCGTAGCGATACAGCAGGTCGCGGGTGAACTGCCAGGCTTCGTTATAGCTGAGACCGCTGTTCTCGGGGAAGATGATGCGCACATACAGCGCATCGCCGTGTTTCTTCTTCAGCGCATCGAGTTTGGATTCGAGTTCCGCACGCGTGGCCGGCAGCAGGGTCTCGTTGTCCGCCGTGCGGTAGCGAATGGTGCCCTTTTCGCCGTCGCGCTGATACTGAACCTCGACGACGAATTTGCCGGCGGCCGAACGTGCCGGACGCACCAGACGATCGTAGCGCGCCTTCAGATCGGCAAACTCGTCACTGCGGGTGCTGAGCGTGGCCTGCACGGATCGCAGTTCCGCCTCACGCAGACGCAGGGCTTCGCTGCGCTCGACGAGTTCCGCGCTGCGGGCATCCAGCTGCGCGCGCGTGTCGTCGGCGAGTCGCTGCGCGCGTGTGGCGCGTTCGCTCTGTTCGGTCAGCTGCTGCTGAATGTTCAGGTGTTCGGTGCGCAGTGCGGCGAGGTTCTGCTCGAAGGTCGTGGCACGCGCCGAGACTTCGTCACGTTGCCGCGTCAGGGTTTCAGCTCGCGCGCGCTCGGCGCTCAGTGCCGCGCTCTCACGCGCCAGCGTTTCCTCGGTCCGCGCGCTACGCTGGCGCAGCACGTCGAGTTCGCCGCGCAGCATGGCGAGTTCGTTTTCGGTCTCGAGCAGGCGCAGTGCGAGCCCTTCCTTTTCCTGATTGACGCTCTGCGCAAGGGTTGAGGCAGCCCGTTCCGCCTCGATGGTCGAACGCAGCTGTGCGACAAGATCGAGGTTGCGCAGCAGCACGACCACCATCGCCAGCATGAAGACCATGACGATGACGGTCAGGATGTCCGTGAACGAGGGCCAGAAGCCTTCTTCGTTGGCCGCATCGCGGCCGATGGAAAGGTCTGGAAACGTGCCGATCATTCGCCGGAGGGCAGGCGGAAACCGTCGCGCAGCAACTGCTTGATGCGTCCCATGTCCGCGGTCACGCCCTTGAGTCGGGCGTGGAAGTCCAGCGTCGTTGCGGCGAGGCGTGTTTCGATCTGGCTGATCTGTTTCTGTGAACTCAGCATCTGCTCGACCAGCCCCTGCAGAGAGCGGATCAGGCCGCTGAATTCATACAGCACGGTTTCGGTCTGCACCTTGAAACGCGGTAGAAGATGCTGGGTGGTCAGCTGTTCCAGCGCCGTGACGAAGCGGCTTTGCGCGTCCGTGGTCTTGATGAAAAACCAGGAAAAAAACAGGTAACTCAGGATCGCCGAGACGGTTGTCGCGAGCGCGGTGGACATGCCGTGGATCATCAGCCCCATGCCGCCGACGTTGACGCTGGTCTCGAGCAGATCGGAGGCGCCGAGCAGGGCGATCGACAGCGATACGATCGTGCCGAACACGCCGGTCAGAATCAGCACGTTGTGCACGTAGCGCGGAAAACTGACTGCGCGGTTCTCGCGGGCCGCAAGTGTCGCGGCGATCGCGCCCTGTTCGATCGCGGCATTGCGCTCGTGCAGGGAGCGCAGCATCGCATAGCGACGGCCGGCGACCGATTCGGGTTCGACACCCCGCAGCGGATCCTCGACATGCCCGAACAGGTTGTCGCGCAGACGGGCGAGCGCGCCTTCCTCGCGATTGAGCCGCATCAGAATCACCGCCAGCCGCACGAGTCCGGCAGCGAGCAGCAGGAAGATCGCACCGTTGATGACCAGTCCGACGTCCGTGAGCTGGTTCTGGATGTACAGCGAGGCAATGGTCGGCCACTGCCAGATGACGATCCCCACGGCCAGCACCACGCCGAGCAGCATCGCGATCAGCACATTGCGCGCGTAACCGGGGCGGTATTCGGCGGGTTCCATTGCGGGAAAGGCAGAGATGAAACGGCCGCGAGCTTACCATAGGGCCGATGATTCATCGCCATGCCGATCGTGACCTGCTGCTTGGCGCCGCGCAGGCGGCGCTTGCGCGCGTGGATGGCCGTGCCGTCACGGCCGCCGCGCTGCGGGCGGCGTCGCCGCAGGCGCCGCTGGTGCTCGTCGCGATCGGCAAGGCGGCCTCCAGCATGACGGCCGGTGCGCTGGACGCACTCGGCGTCGAGGCATTCGCCGGTGGTGTCGTCGTTGATCGCGATCCGCGCCCCGATCCGCGGGCGCGGTCGTTCGATTGGTGCGCGGGCGGGCATCCGCTGCCGACGGCCGCGAGCCTGGATGCCGGACGCGCCGTTCGCGCGCGCATCGAGCAGGCGCCGCCAGAGGCCGGAATCCTGTTCCTGATCTCGGGCGGTGCATCCAGCCTGGCCGAACTGCCGCGCGCAGGCGTCGGGCTCGAGCTGCTCGTGCGCACGAATACCTGGCTGATCGGCGCGGGGCTTGCCATCGACGCGATGAATCGGGTGCGCGCCGGCCTTTCCGAGCTGAAGGGCGGGGGGCTGGCGCGTCTCGCAGCCCGGCACCGCGCACTCGGCCTGATCCTCTCGGATGTGCCTGGCGACGACCCGGCCGTGGTCGGATCCGGTCCACTGTCGGCACCGCGCGCGGTCGATCCACCGGCGTTGCCGGACTGGCTCGCACCGTACTGGAATGCCGGCGCCGCGAACGAGTCTTTTCCAACGGTCGAGCAACGGGTCATCGCGTGCAATCTGGATGCCTGTCAGGCGGCGGCGGCGTTCCTGCGGTCGGCCGGCTTTGCGGTGGAGATCGATGCCGACACGTGGTCCGGCGACGCCGCGCAGGCCGGGCGTCGGCTCGCGCGCCGGGCGCTGGCACTGGGCGCCGGTCAGGCCTTCGTCTGTGGTGGCGAGACCACGGTCCGGTTGCCGCCGCGGCCCGGACGCGGCGGCCGCAACCAGCATCTCTCGCTGGCTGGCGCAATCGAACTGGCCGGGCACCCGGATGGTTTGCTCCTGGCACTGGCGACGGATGGCAGCGACGGCAACAGTGCCGATGCCGGGGCGCTGGTGGACGGGACCACCCTGGATCGCGCCGGGTGTGATCCGGTCTGCGCGCGTGGCGCGCTCGAACGTGCCGATAGCGGCACCGTACTGGCCGCTGCGGGCGATCTGCTCACGACCGGCCCGAGCGGCACGAACGTCATGGATGTCTACATCGCGCTTCGGGGGCGATCATGACGGGCTGCGTCCACACCGCCGCCCTTGCGGTGATCGAGGCCGGTGAGATCGACGCGAAGCTCGCGGCGACCGCGCGTCTGCTCGACGGCTGGGCGACGGGCGGCCTGGCGGCGGATGCACACGCGGAGCCCCCGCGCGTGATCGAGCGCCCGGGGTTCCCGGCCGCCCTGCGACTCGTGCCGCCCGCGGAGTTGCCAAGGCGTCGTCCCGGCTCGGTCGAGGGGCGCGCCGCCATGCTGCATGCCGTTGCTCATATCGAGTTCAACGCCATCCACCTCGCGGCCGATGCCGTGTATCGTTTCCGCGGCTTGCCGCCAGAGTTTTACGCGGACTGGATCGCGGTGGCCGGCGACGAGGCGCGGCATTTCGGGCTGCTGCGCGAGCGGCTGGCCGAATACGGTCTGGTCTACGGTGATCTGCCTGCGCATGGTGGGCTCTGGGATGCCGCCGTACGCACCGCGGACGATCTGCTCGCGCGGCTCGCGCTGGTTCCGCGCGGCCTCGAGGCCCGCGGGCTGGATGTGACTCCGCCGATGATCGAACGCTTCGAGCAGGCCGGCGATACCGCGTCCGCGGCCGCGCTGCGCGTGATTGCCGCCGATGAAATCGGCCACGTGGCCGCAGGCAGTCGCTGGTTTCGAGCGATCTGTGCGCAGCGCAAACTGGAACCCGTGCCGACCTTTCGTGATCTGATGCAGACCCTGTTCGCCGGCGGCCTGCGCGGTCCGTTCGACCTGGCCCGGCGGCGTGCCGCGGGCTTTACCGACGAGGAAATCGAGTGGCTGGAACAACTGGCCTGAGGGCTCTCCTGATGGGCGTGCTCGCGATGTTCGCGACACCAGCACCGGCCGGCGGTGTGCTGGTGCTGGATTTTGTTGCGACTGACCCTGGTCAGCCAGTGGTTTCATCGCGCTGGACGATCCAGCCGCCGTGGCTGCGCATCGACGATGGCGGCGATGGTTACGTGCTGTTTGACGATCGCAGCCGGACGATCTACAGCGTCGTGCACGACGACCGCAGCATCCTTCAACTCAGGCCGCCCGGCGGCGAGCAGCCGGTGGTGCCGTTTGCGCTGGACGCGAAGCGTGCCGTGGATGCCGGCGCGCCACCCGTCGCGGGCCGCGTTCCGGTGCGCATGCAGTATTTCGCCGAAGGCAACGACTGCGGCGGTGCGGTCGTCGCGCAGGGGTTCTCTGGCGAGGCGGTCGCGGTGGCCCTGCATTATCGGCAGGCGCTCGCCGAACAGCAGTCCAGTATGGCGATTGCGCTGCCCGAAGCGGAGTCGCCCTGCACCCAGGCCTGGAGCCAGTTTGCGCCGCACTGGCCCTGGGCCGACGGTGTGCCGGTGATCGAATGGCATGCCGATGGCGCGCAGCGGGAGCTCGCGCGTTTCGATACGGACGCGACCGTGGACGCGCGCCTGTTCGAGCTGCCGGCCGGCTATACGCGGCTGGACCTGAGCGGACTGTGAGCGCGTTGCGCGATGGCTGAAGCACGTCGCCGTCGCTGGCTGGTGTTCGGCGCGCAGTTCCTTGGCCTGCTCGTTGCGATCGCGATCGCGCAGTTCGTGATCGGCTGGGTGCGGGCCGGCGATCCGGCGCCCGCGCTGGGTGGACGCATGCTTGACGGGTCGAGCGTTGCGCTGTCCGGCGAAGCGCCGCCGGGACGGGTCGTGCTGGTGCATTTCTGGGCCAGCTGGTGCCCCATCTGCAGGCTGGAGCTGGATTCGATCGATGCGCTGGCGCGCGACTACGAGGTGATCAGCGTGGCCATGCAGTCCGGCGACGCGGCCGAGGTTGGCGCCTATCTGCGCGAGCAGGGCGCCGCGTTTCCGGTGCTGCTTGATGAAAGCGGCGCGCTCGGTGAACGCTGGGGCGTGCGCGGGGTGCCGATGTCGTTCGTGATCGACGCCGACGGGCGCATGCGGTTCGTCGAGCGTGGCTATGTCACGGGCGCCGGACTGCGCCTGCGCATGTGGCTTGCCGAACAGGTCTCCGGGTGATGCCGAAGATCATCGTCGACCCCCAGTCGCGATCGCTTGAAGTGCGATATGCCGTGATCCATGCCCCGCGGCGCAAGCGCGCGCGGTTTCCGGCCGGGGTTGTCGAGGTCTGTGCCACTGAGGCCGAGGCACGCGCCGGTGCCGATCCCGAACACAACCGGCATGCGGCCGAGGTCTATGGTCCTTCAGTGTCGTCGGAAGGCCTGCGGCTCTACTACCTGACCCGGTGGCTGGATCCTTAACCGAACTGGCCGGTCTCGGGCCCGCGGAAATCGCGCGGCGGCTGGGCGCGTATCGCCCGGAACGCTGGCGCGAGCCGTATCCGGACGGGTTCTTCGATCGCCCGCCGACGCCCGCGGCCGTGCTCGTTCCGCTGATTCTCGGCGCCGCGGGGCCGGAGGTCCTGTTCATCCGGCGGGCGTGTCACCCCGCGGATCGGCACAGTGGTCAGGTGGCGTTTCCGGGTGGCCGGATCGACGCCGGCGATGCTGATGCCTGCGCCGCGGCGCTGCGCGAAGCGCATGAGGAAGTCGGCCTCAGCCCGGACGATGTCACCGTGCTGGGCGCGCTGCCGGAGTATCGCTCGGTCAGCAATTTCGTCGTTCGTCCCTGGGTGGGTGCCGTGGCACCTCCGTTCGTACCGCGGCCCGATGCGCGTGAAGTCGAGCGCGTGTTCACGATCCCGCTCGCGTGGCTGCTTGATACGCGCAACTTCGAGGTGCGCGAGCACGATCTGCACGACTGGGGCTGCCGGCTCCCGGTCGTGCATTTTCACGACCACGACGGCGAGCACCTCTGGGGCGTGAGTGCGCGCATCGTGCTGAGCCTGCGCGCGGCGCTGCTGGGCGGGGATGCAGGCTGATGGACCTGCCCGGCGAGTGGCTCGGGTCGAGCTGGATTGCAGCGGGGTGGGCGCTGACCGTCATCGCGCTCGTCGCCGCCGCGTGGCGGGCGCCCTGGTTTCATCTGCGCAATCCGGCCGACGTCAGCGCGTGGCTGGCTGGCCTTTGCATCACCCTGGCGATCTGGCAGATCCGCGCCGAGCTGCCGGAGGGCGGGCACCTGCATCTGATCGGCGCGGCCGTGCTGACCTACATGTTCGGCTGGGCCTTCGCGCTGATCGGGCTGGCGGCAGTCGTTGCCGCCCATGTCCTCGCGCACGGGCAACCATGGACGACCATTGCCCCGGCCTATGTGGCGGTCGCCCTGATGCCGGTCGTCGCGGCGCGGCTCTGGGCCATGGCGATCGAACGCTGGCTGCCAAAGAACATCTTTGTCTATCTGATTGCCGGCGGGTTTGCGGCCGGGGCGTTCAGCGTGATCGTCTCGGCATTCGTGGTCGTATTTTGTATTGATCTTGCCGGCGCGTTGACGCGACACATGCTCTACGAACTGTATCGTCCTTACCTGCTGCTGGCCGCGTTTCCCGAAGCGTTTACAGGCGGTTTCCTGCTCGCGATTTTCGTCGTGTACCGGCCGCAGTGGGTCATGAGCTTCGACGACCGTCGCTACCTTCGGCCGCCGCGCGGGTCGGCGTGAGGCAAGGGGCTACTTGGCCGGCGCCGCTGCCGCCTGTTCGTAATAGCCAAGGGCGCGCATGGTTTCCGTGGCAATGGCGTCGAACTGCGCCTGTTCTTCGGCGGACCAGTCGGCCGGCGAAAAGCGCAGCTTGTCCGTGGCCGTTTCGTGCTGGGATCCGGGCGCTGCATTGATGGGCGGGCGGTCGCGCACGTAGGCCGCGCAGGCCGGATTCTGGGGCGCACCGACAAACTCCAGAATGCGCCAGAAGCTGTCTTCCGGGCGCGAGATCAGTGCCTCGAAATGCACGCGCAGCACGCGATCGCCCAGTGAGTCGGCGAGTTGGAAGCCGTTGCGGGTGGCACGGTTCCACATGTGCGCAGCCCGTTCCATGTCCCAGCCCCACATGCGCCGCATGGAGCTGACCACCTTGCGCCCGTCGCGCACCAGAAACAGAAATCGCGCATCCGGAAACATCTGCGCGAGTGGGGCGCCGATGTGAACGTAGAGCGGTGTCTGGTCGACCCAGCGTCGTCCGCCCGAGCGTGAGCGGAACAGCGCATCCAGCCCGCTGCCGACTGCCTGGGCGAATTCGGCTTGGTCGACGCCCTGTGCGGTGAGCCAGCTGTGGTCATTGAACCGCGTGCCCTCGGTGTAGCCCTGTTCCACGGCCTGCGCGATGGGTCGCAGGAATTCGGTCTCCTCGCTGCCCCAGAAGTCCGGGTGTTCGAGCAGGGACCAGTGCAACAGGGAGGTCCCCGAACGCGGGGCGCCGACGATGAACACCGGGCCGTTCACGGCCTGGGCCGTTGCGTTCATGGCTTGTGCGGCGCTGGCGGGGACGCTGCTGGGTTCAGTCGCGTTCGCCGTGTTCGTGATCCATGATCGATCCCTCCGAGAACAGCACCTCCCCGAGTTCCTTCGACATGACGGGATCGTGCCGGCGGATCCATTCCAGCACCATGGCCGCGTGCTCCTTTTCCTCGTCGCGGTTGTGGGCGAGGATTGCCGCGAGTTCCGGATCCTTGCAGGCGTTGACGCGCTGGTTGTACCAGTCGACCGCCTCGAGTTCCTCCATGAGCGACTGGATGGCCCGGTGCATGTCGCGGGTTTCATCGGAAAGTTCGTTGACTGGCTCGTGATAACCCTCGGCGGACATGCTGCGGTTCCTCCCCGGTGCGGATCGCTGAAGAAGCCCAAATTACACCACAAAGCGCCCGGCGCATCGGTGTCGCTCGCGCTGACCCGCCACTGGTACGGCCCGGGTCCCCCGCCCGCCGACGCCCCGCGCAACGCGCCCGCGTATAATCGCGCGCTTTGCGGCAACCCCCTCCAACACCATGTCCAAGGTCGAAAAGGTCGTTCTGGCGTACTCCGGCGGTCTGGATACCTCCGTGATCCTGAAGTGGCTGCAGGAGACCTACGGCTGCGAGGTCGTGACCTTCACGGCCGACATCGGACAGGGTGAGGAACTCGAACCCGCGCGCGCGAAGGCCAAGGCCATGGGCGTGCGCGAGATTTACATCGACGACCTGCGCGAGCGCTTTGTCGCGGAATACGTGTTTCCGATGTTTCGCGCGAACGCGATCTATGAGGGCGAGTATCTGCTCGGCACCTCGATCGCGCGCCCGCTGATTGCGCGGCGGCTGGTCGAGATCGCCGAGGAAACCGGCGCGGATGCCATCTCGCACGGCGCGACCGGCAAGGGCAACGACCAGGTCCGCTTCGAACTGGGCGCCTACGCGCTCAAACCCGACGTGCGGATCATTGCGCCATGGCGTGAGTGGACGCTGAACTCGCGTGAGAAGCTGCTGGCCTACGCCGAGCAGCACGGCATTCCCGTCGAGATGAAACGCGGGCGCGGCTCGCCGTATTCGATGGACGCGAACCTGCTGCACATCTCCTATGAGGGCGGTCCGTTGGAAGACCCCTGGGTCGAGGCCGAGGACGACATGTGGCGCTGGAGCGTGGCACCGGAAGCGGCGCCGGATGCCGCGCAGTACATCGAACTCGAATACGAGCGCGGCGACCCGGTGGCGCTGGACGGCAAGCGCATGAGCGGCGCGTCGCTGCTCGCCGAGCTCAACCGGATCGCCGGCGCACACGGCATCGGCCGGGCGGACATCGTCGAAAACCGCTATGTGGGCATGAAGTCACGCGGCTGCTACGAAACGCCCGGTGGCACCGTGCTGCTCAAGGCGCATCGTGCGATCGAGTCGCTGACGCTGGACCGCGAAGCGGCCCATCTCAAGGACGAACTCATGCCGCGCTACGCGAGCCTGATCTACAACGGCTACTGGTGGAGTCCCGAGCGGGAAATGCTCCAGGGCCTGATCGATGCATCGCAGGCGAACGTGAACGGCAGCGTGCGTCTGAAGCTCTACAAGGGCGGCGTGAGCGTGGCCGGGCGCAAGTCGGAGAGCGACAGCCTGTTCAACGCCGCGATCGCGACGTTTGAGGAAGACGCCGGTGCGTACGACCAGAAGGACGCCGGCGGCTTCATCAAGCTCAACGCATTGCGCATGCGCATTGCCGCGTCGCGACGCAGGGGACGCTGAGTCGCTGTCGATTTGATCACGGCCGGATGGTGGTGAAGCCGCTGTCCTACAGCCCGGCGGCGCCGGCAGGGCCCAGATCCAGCGCATGGACACCCTGTCCGACACAGGCGCCGGCTTCCTCGGTCGCCAAACGGCGCTGCTATACTCGATTCGGTCGTGCGTGCGGGGGCGCGCACCGAAATTCACGAAGCCGGCGGAACACTACGAGCACCTAGACTCTGGGCCGGCCCTCTTGAACCACGGGCGCCTGATGCAGGGCACCACTACGTCAACGGCGCCGCGGGTCGTTCGTGCGAACGACGTACTTCCGTCGCCGACTGCTGATGCGCTGCTCGCGCGCCGCGTCCGGCTGCTCTACGCCCAGGCGCTCAATACCACCGGTGGTGGGGCGTTCGCGGCCGTCATCATCACCATCCTGATCTGGCCCCATCTGCCCAAGGCCGCGCTGACGGCGTGGTGGCTGGTCGGCGCAGTGCTGTACGCAGTGCGCTACGGTGTCGTGCGGCGTTTTCGTAGCAAGATGCGTGCAGTGGACGAGCTGCCGAAATGGCTCACGCGCTACGCCGCGATGATGCTCGGTAACGGCATCCTCTGGGGCAGCATGGGCACCCTGGCCGCGGTCTTTGCGCCGCAGCTCGAAGCGATTTCCGTCACGCTGATCATCGTCGGGATGGCGACGGTTTCCATTGCCGTGGTCGCGCCCCACACCCTCAGCTATGGCCTGCTCGCCGGACCGATGCTGGCGCCCGCCGCGGCTGCGTTCGCCGTGCGCGGCGGTGTCGCCGAGATCGCGCTCGGTGCCGTGCTGCTGGTCGGGCTGGGCGCTCTGCTGCTGATCAGCCGGCGCTGGGGCAAGCTCATGGTCGAATCCATCGAGGCCGGCATGATCAATCGCCAGCTCGCGCGCTCGCTGATGCGCGAGCGCTCGCGCACGAAAGAAGCCACGCTCACGCTGGAAACCGTGGCGGGGGAACGCGCCCGCATCGAACTCGCACTTTCGGAAGAGCGCGAGCGCGCGCACGTGACTCTCGAGGCCATTGCCGACGCCGTGGTCTCGACTGATCGAGACGGCATCGTGGACTACCTGAACCCCCGCGCCGAGGAGCTCACGGGCTGGACCCTGGCCGAGGCCGCCGGGCGGCCGGTGCGTGAGATTGTCGTGATTGGTTCCGAGCGAACCAACCAGCCAATTGATCTGGATACCTGGTTGCGTGACCCCGCGGCGGTACAGCCGCCGGACGACCTGGTCGTGGTCCGCCGCGACGGGGTGTTGCGTCTGTCGGTCGCGGTTTCGGTCGCGCCGATCGAAGGCGGCGGTGACAGCGAAGAAGCGGATATGGATGCGGCGCCCGGGGGCATGGTGCTGGTGCTGCATGACCAGACCGAGATCCGGAATCTCAATCGCAAGATGCGTTTTCAGGCCTCGCATGACGGGCTCACCCACCTGATGAGTCGCCGCGAGTTCGAACGGCGCCTGCAATCCGCCGTGGTCAGCCGCAAGGCAGACGCCCGGCATGCATTGATGTTCATGGACCTCGACAAGTTCAAGGTGCTGAACGACACCTGCGGCCATGCCGCGGGCGATCATCTGTTGACCGAGATCGCCCGCCGCATCCAAACCGCGGTCGGTGACGCCGGAATTGCCGGGCGTATCGGCGGTGACGAGTTTGCCGTGCTCATGCGTGACACGGATGAACACGCCGCCGCGTCGCTGGCGCATGCGCTCGTCGGGGCCGTGACGGAGTATCGGCTCGCCTGGGGCGGCGATGTCTACGCAATCGGTGCGAGTGTCGGCATGGTCATGATCGATTCCGGAGAACTCAGCGCAGCGCAGCTGCTGAGCAATGCCGATGCGGCCTGTTATCTGGCGAAGGACCAGGGCGGCGGTGTGGTGTATCGGTACTCCGCGGCCGACCCGCGACTCGCCGAGCAGCAGCTGCTCGGGCGCTGGCTCACGCGCCTGCAGGCGGCGCTGGCCGAGGATCGCCTGCTGCTGTATGTGCAACCGATCATGCCCGTGCGTGGCACGAGTGAAGACGAGCGCATGGGCGAGATCCTGCTGCGCATGCGTGGCGACGACGACGAGATCATCCCGCCGGGTGCGTTCATCGCCGCGGCTGAACGCTACCGCATGATGCCGGAGATCGACCGCTTTGTCGTAACCCGTGTCATCGAACGGCTGCAACGGGATCGCGGAGCCGCGCCCTACACGACCCTGAACGTCAACCTGTCGGGTCAGTCGCTATCAAACTATGAGTTCCATCGCTTCCTGGAGGCGGCGCTCGATGCCGCGTCCGACTGCGCTCGCTGGCTCTGCTTCGAAGTGACCGAAAGCGCCGTCATGTCGAACGTGGATGAAGCACTTGCGTTCATGCGGCGGATCGGTGAGCGCGGCTGTCGCTTCGCGCTGGATGATTTTGGTAGCGGCTTGAGTTCGCTGACCTATCTGAAGCGCCTGCCGGTCGACTTTCTGAAGATCGACGGCAGTTTCATCCGTGAAATCAGTTCCAGCGAAATCGACTTTCGAATGGTCGAGTCGGTTGCGAACTGGTCGCGTGTGCTGGGCATTCGCACCGTGGCGGAGTACGTCGAGGACCCCCGCGTGCTCGGCACACTCGCGGAACTGCGCATCGATTTTGCCCAGGGGTTCGCAATCGGTCGTCCGGCACCGTTCGAGCCGCCCGCCGTCGTCGAGGCTAAGAACGATCGGAATCGCGCAGTGCCAGACGCCGCAACAGCCACGGCATCGTCGGCGCCTGCACGAACAGCGTGAACACGACCACGCCAAAGGCGATCGACTGGATCGTCCACCAGTAATCGAGCGACACCGGGATCGAAAGCGCCAGCGCCAGCGTCACGGCGCCGCGCAGCCCGCCCCAGAACAGCACGGCTTGGTAGCGCCAGTCGATCGGCGCCTGTGGCGTGAAGCGGTTGGCGAGCGGAATCAGCGCGAACATCCCGGCCGCCCGCGCCACCAGCACCCCGGCGATGCCGATCAGAATCGCGAGCCAGCGCTGTTCGAACATCGCCAGCGTGATGGTGACGCCCATGAGCAGAAAAACCAGCGAATTCGCGACGAAACCGGCCAGCTCCCAGAGACGTTCGACAAAACCGCCTTTTTCATAGTCGGCACGAATCAGTCGGCCCACGACCAGTCCCAGCGCCAGCACCGCCATGACGCCGGAGACGTGCAGGTAGTGCTCGGCCGCAATGAACGCGCAGTAGGCAGAAATGACCGAGATGATGCCCTGGGTGGTCGGGTCTTCAAACGCCCGCAGCAGCAGCACCGTGAGCAGCGCCACGAGGATTCCGATGATCGTGCCGCCGAAGAACACGATGCTGAACTCCATGGCGGCGGTGCCAAAGCTGACCGGCTGTTCCGGCATTGATGCGATCGACAGAAAGATGCCGAACACGACGATCGCGGTCGCATCGTTGAACAGGCTTTCCCCTTCGAGCAGGGTGACGAGCCGTTTCGGCGCGCCGGAGCGGCGCGCCAGTGCGACGACCGCGACGGGGTCGGTCGCCGACAGCAGCGCACCGGCGAGCAGTGCCGCGATCCACGGGAATCCATCGGGATGGGCAATGCCCCAGTAGATCAGCGCGCCGGTGACAAAGGTCGAGAACAGCAGGATCGGAATCGCCAGGATCAGCGTGGCGGCGAGGTTCTTCCACAACATTTCCGCGTCGATGACGAACGCCGACTCGAATATCAGGATCGGCAGAAACACGAAGAACACCAGATCGTGGAACAGCTCGGCGCGCACACCGGTATCGCCGCCGAAATGGATCATCAGTTCGGATCCGATGAACCCGATCACGACCAACACGGCGCTGAACGGCAGGCGCATGCGTTCGGCCAGCGGTCGGGCCAGAAGCGCCAGCAGCAGCATCAACATCAGCGATAGAACAACTTCGGCCATGATTCGATCCTACGGCCGGGCCGATGCCGACGATCGGACGGCCGGTGTCGGATGCAGCTGGTCCAGTGGAATGGACAGCCCGTTGTTCGACACGACGCGGCAGTGCTTGCGCTTGAGCAGGCGCGGTTCCGGCACGCCGCAGGAGTGCGCGATGATCCCGACCTCGTAGGTCATGTTCTTGTGATAATGCGCAACGCGCACGGCCTTGTCAGCCGGATCCAGTCCGCGCTGGAGCTTCACGTTATGCGTCGTGATGCCAGTCGGGCAGGTATTCTTGTTGCATTGCAGGGCCTGAATGCAGCCGAGCGCAAACATGAAGCCGCGCGCCGAAGTGACGAAGTCGGCACCCATGCACAGCGCCCAGGCGACATCGGCCGGCGTGACGAGCTTGCCGGAACAGATCACGCGCACGCGCTCGCGCAACCCGTGTTCGATGAGCTTGTCGATCAGTGTCGGCAATGCCTCGCGCAGCGGCAGACCCATGTCATCGATCAACGGCAGTGGGGCCGCGCCGGTGCCGCCATCGGCACCGTCCACGGTGATGAAATCAGGTGCCGATTCGATGCCGCGTGCGTTGATTTCGGCAAACAGTTCATCGAGCCACTCGCTTCCACCGAGCACGACCTTGATGCCGGTGGGTTTGCCGGTCGCGCTGCGCACGCGGCCGATCAGGTCGAGCAGTTCACCGTTGTTGTCGACATCGGGGTGGCGATTCGGACTGATGGCATCCTCGCCGACACGGATGTTGCGGATGCGCGCGATCTCCTCGGTGACCTTGGCGCCGGGCAGGATGCCGCCCTTGCCGGGTTTCGCGCCCTGGCTGATCTTGATCTCGAACATGCGCACCGTCTCGTGCGTTGCGATCTCGTGCAGCTTTTCGGTTGACAGATTGCCGTCGAGATCACGAACGCCGTTCTTCGCGGTGCCGATCTGGAAGACGACATCCGCGCCGCCTTCCAGATGATACGGCGACAGCCCGCCTTCGCCCGTGTTCATCCAGCAGCCGGCCAGCTTCGCGCCCTTCGACAGCGCCAGCACGGCGGGCTTTGAGATCGCCCCATAGCTCATGCCGGAGATGTTGAACAGCGAGTTCGTCGTGTAGGGCTTTTCGCACTGCGGGCCGATGGTGATCTCGTGCGGCGGCACGGCATCCTCGCCGAGGGTCGGGAACGGCGTGTTGACGAACATCACCGTGCCGATCGGGCGCAGATCGCGGGTCGAGCCGAATGCAACGGTATTGTCGATGTCCTTGGCGGCGCGATAGACCCAGGAACGCTGGGCCCGATTGAACGGCAGCTCCTCGCGGTCCATCGCGAAAAAGTACTGGCGAAAAAACTCGCCCAGGTGCTCGAAGAAATACCGGAAGTGGCCGATGATCGGGAAATTGCGCCGGATCGCCTGTTTGGTCTGCGTGATGTCCAGTATGTAGACGACGATGAGCGCAAGCACGCCGAGCCCGATCGCGAAGATGAACAGCGCGACCATGATCTCGATGGACTTGAACAGAAACTCGTGCATGGACGCGCTGTTCATCTGGCCGTTCTCCCGCGGGCGAACCGATTACAATGCCGATGACCGGATCACGGTCATTTTTTCAATGCTCATGTCGTGCATGGTGTAGGGGATTCCACCAACGCCGTGGCCCGAATGTCGCAGGCCGGCGAACGGCATCCAGTCGACGCGAAACGCCGTGTGATCGTTGACCATGACGGCCGAGGCATCGATGCGCCGCGATACGCGCAGCGCGGTGTCCAGATCACGCGTGTACACGGCGGCCTGGAATGCGTAGGGCAGGGCGTTGGCACGTTCGATTGCCTGATCGAGTTCGTCATAGCCGTAGACCATGATCGCCGGGCCGAAGATCTCCTCGCGACTCACGCGTGCGTCACCCGGCGCGTCCAGCAGCACCGTCGCCTCATAGCACGACGCGCCGACGCGCTTTGCGCCGCTGATGTGCCGCGCCCCGGCAGCGATGGCCTCTTTCAGCCAGGCGTCCACGCGATCGATTTCGCTGGCGCGAATCAGCGGTCCGATTTCGGTTTTCGGGTCGGTGGGGTCGCCGATGCGCATCGCACGACCGGCGGCGGCAATCCGCTCGGCCAGCTCCGCTGCAATGGCGCGTTCGGCAAACACGCGTTGGACCGAAACACAGACCTGTCCGGCATGATAGAAACCGGCCTTGGCAAGTGCCGGCACGGCGGCGTCGAGATCGGCGTCGGCGCTGACGATGACCGGCGCGGCACCGCCGTGCTCGAGCGCACAGCGCGCGCCGGGCGCGAGTTTAGAGCGCAGCATCCAGCCCACGCGTGCGCTGCCGATGAAACTCAGGAACCCGACGCGCGAATCACTGACGAGGCGCTCGGCAACCGCCAGATCCGGGGTGACGAGCGCCTGACACCAGGCGGCCGGCAGGCCGGCCTCACGCAGGATGGAAACGAACCGCATGCAGGAGCGCGGCGTTTTCTCGGCCGGCTTGACGATCACGGGACATCCGGTTGCGACCGCCGGCGCAACCTGATGCACGATCAGATTCAGCGGGTGGTTGAAGGCGCTGATCGCCACGACGACGCCGATGGGTTCGCGTTGCGTGAATGCGACGCGGTTCAAGGATGCGGCGTTGATGCCCATCGGGATGACCCGGCCGGCCACCGTGCGCAGTTCGTCGATGCAGATGCGGATGCCGTCGATGGCACGGGCGACCTCCACGCGGGAATCGGCAAGCGGCTTGCCACCTTCCTCGGCCGCTTCAAGTGCCAGGGTTTCGGCGCGTTCGCGCATGATGTCCTGCGTGCGCTCGAGAATTTCGATGCGATTGGCCGGCGTCAGCCAGCCGTCGCGATCGCGCCACAGGGCATGCGCTGTTTCCAGTGCCTGCTCGACGGCCCGTGCATCGGCGGATTCCAGTGTTGCGAGCAGTCGTCCATCGTAGGGCGCGCGCAGCTCGATCGCCGGGCCGGACGTCGCGGCGCCTGCAATCATCAGCGGAAAGGTTTCGGCGGAATCGTTCATTCAGTGGGCCTCATATCGGGCAGACCAGCTTGCCGAGCTGCTCGGTGAGCTTCATGTTCTCGCTGTAGTCAACGGGGCAGTCGACCACCACGACGGTGTTGTCGGCAATGGCCTGGCGCAGCGTCGGTTCGAGTTCGGCGGCCGCACCGACCCGATAGCCGCGGGCGCCAAAACTTTCCGCGTAGCGCACGAAATCCGGGTTGCCGAACTCGATGTGGCTCGATCGGCCGAAGCGCTTGAGCTGATGCCATTCGATCAGGCCGTATTTGGCGTCAGTCCAGATCAGGATCACGATCGGCGTGCCGATGCGCAAGGCGGTTTCGATGTCCTGGGAATTCATCATGAAACCGGCGTCGCCGGTGACGGTGACCACGTTCCGATCGGGAAACGCGAGTTTCGCGGCGATGGCGCCGGGTACGCCGATGCCCATTGCGGCGAAGCCGTTGGAGATGATGCAGGTGTTGGGTCGCTCGGCCTGGTACATGCGCGCCATCCACATTTTGTGGGCGCCGACGTCGGAGATCACGATATCTTCCGGCGCCAGCACGCGGCGCAGATCGGACATGATCTTCTGCGGCTTGACCGGAAACCCGTCGTCCGTGGCGTATCGGGCGAACTCGGCAACAATGGTTTCGCGCAGGCCCGACGCCAGTCGCGTGGATTGTGGCCTGGCTTGCGCGGCGATGCCCTCAAGTGCCGCGCGAATCGAGCCGATCACCCCGACCTCGACGATGTAGTGCTCGTCGACTTCGGCCGCCATCGAATCGATGTGCACGATCTTGGCGTGCTTGTCCGCGTGCCACAGGTGCGGATGGTATTCGACGATGTCATAGCCGACGCAGATCACCACGTCGGCGCGATCGAATCCGCAGGAAACATAGTCGCTGGCGGCCAGGCCCACGGCGCCCAGTGCCAGCTCGTGCGAAAACGGGATCGCGCCCTTCGCCATGAAGGTGGTCGCGACCGGGATGTTCAGTCGTTCCGCGAAGGCGACGAGTTCCTCGCACGCACGGGCGCGGATCACGCCATTGCCGGCCATGACGATCGGATACCGGGCGGCGGAGATGATCTCGGCGGCCTGATGCATCTTGTCTGGCGGCGGCACCGGCGCTCGCGCGGATTGTACTTTCAAGGGTGCTTTGCCCTCGACCGTCATCCTGGCGATGTTTTCGGGCAGGTCGATGAATGATGCGCCGGGCTTTTCGGCCTCGGCGACTTTGAACGCCTTGCGCACGACTTCGGGGACGATCTCGGGCTCCAGGACCTGCGTTGCGTACTTGGAGATTGGTTCGAACATGTTCACCAGATCCAGGATCTGGTGGCTCTCCTTGTGCAGGCGCGTGGTTGCGCCCTGGCCGGCGATCGCCACGAGCGGCGCGCGGTCCATGTCCGCATCGGCCACGCCGGTGATGAGATTGGTGGCGCCCGGTCCGAGTGTCGCAAGACAAACCCCCGCGCGGCCGGTGAGTCGGCCGTACACGTCGGCCATGAACGCGGCGGCCTGCTCGTGACGGGTTGTGACAAATCGTATCTTCGAATCGAGCAGCGCATCCATGACGTCTATATTCTCTTCGCCAGGGATGCCGAAGATCAGTTCGACGCCTTCGTTCTCGAGGGCGCGGACGAGCAGTTCGGCGGCTTTCATTCGTTGGTTCCCTTATTGTTCGGACGGCGCGATCGCTTGCCCGACCAGTATAGATGACCGGTTTTCCCGTGATAACTTACAACCATGGCCAATCCTTCCGAACAGACTGCATCAGTCCCGGGATCGAAGCCGCGTCGCTGGCACTCGCGACGCTGGGTACGGGTACTCGCGGTGCTCGCCTTCATCGGCGGCCTGTTGCTGGTGCTCGCACCGGTCGTGGTGCGCCACGCCGCGGAGAACTGGCTGGTCGAACGCGGACTGCATGAGGCGCATATCGATGACGTGGATCTGAATCCGTTCACCGGCGAACTCGAGGTGCATGGGCTGGTGACGCGCCTTGGCGAACACACGGTGCTGCGGTTCGAGAATGCCCGGGTCGAGGTCGACTGGTGGCCTTTGGCGAGTCGCCAGGTGCTCGTCAACGATCTGCGCCTGCGCGATGCCGAGATCGTCGTCGAGTTTCACCCGGATGGGCGTATTCAGGCCGGTGGATTGGCGACCGGCGACCCGTCGAAGGCCACACCGCCGCCCGCGGAGCCCGAAGAGCCGTGGCTGATCGGGATCGGGCAGCTTCTGATTGAACACACCAGCGTCGACCTCCGCTCACCAGACCTCGATCGGCGCCTGCTCATCGAGCGGGCGAGCCTGCTCAATCTCAAGGCGTGGACGCCCGACACACCGGGTCAGCTCACGCTCAAGGGCGCGCTGAATGACGCTTCGATCGAGCTGGATCTGGAACTCAGCCCGTTCGCGAAGCAGGCCGGGGTCCGCGGGCGGATCCATACCGAGGCACTCGAGCTCGCGCCGTTCACACGCATGGCGCAGGCGGGCGGGGTGGGTGAACTCGCTGGCCGGCTGGGATTCGATCTGAACCTGGATGGCGCAATGAGTTCGGCGACGCAGGCCCGCATGCGTCTCAGCGGCCAGCTTGCTCTCGATCAGGCGCGCGTGGTGATGCCGGAGGCGGAGCTTGATGCGGGGATCGGCAGCCTCGCGCTGTCCGACGTCGACCTGGAACTCGCGCTGACCGATGCGGGCACGACGCTCGGGGTCAAGACGGCCATCGCGGCGGGCGCCCTGGAGGCGCGCGCCGGCACCACACAGGCCAATCTCGCGGCAGTAAACTTCACCGGCACCGCCGGCTTCGAGTCGGCCGGCGACGCCAGCTGGCAGCTGGGCGGCGACCTGGCAACTGAAGGTGGCGGCGTGACGCTGGATACCGGCTCCGGAATGCAGCTCTCCTGGGCCGGGCTCAATGCCCAGTCGCTGTCTGCCGATGCCTCGGGCGCTGCCGGGTTCGCAAGGTTTTCCGCCCGTGACCTGCGTGTTGCCGACGGCGGCGGGCGAACACTGGCCGCCATCGGGGAGACCGACATCACCGACGCGCGGCGCAACGCCGCCGGGGTCGTGGACGTGGCCGGATTCGGCGCGAACGATGTACTGGCCCTGCCGACCGGCGGCGCCGACGCCCCGTCGGGACTCGCGGAGGCGAAATCCCTGCGGATCAGCGCCGTGCGCTTCGCGCCCGAAACCGAGGTGAACGCGGCCACGGTCGAGTTCACGGATCTCGTCGCCCGTCTGGTGCGCACCGCCGAGGGCGGGATCGAGGGCATCGCCGATTCCGCGCCGGGCGCGGAAGCTGTCAGTGCTGACGTGGGTGCGCCGGCGGTCGAACCTGAAACGGAATCGGCCGCGGGCGACGCGACGGCGCCGCCGGCCCTGCGCATTCGTCTGGACCGGATCGCGATCGTCGGCGACAGCCGCGTGCAGTTTGTCGATCACGGTGTCGAACCTGCGTTCGAGACGGCCATTCTCATACGGGAACTCGAGGCGACCGGACTGGACACCGAAAACCCCGGGACTCCGGGCAAGCTGCACCTGCGGGCCGCAACCGACCGGCATTCCGAAATTGCCCTCGACGGCGTCTTCGCGCCGCTCACCGTGCCACCCATCGTTGATCTGGCCGGCGAAATAAAAGCGGTCGAGATGCCGCCGCTGTCGGCGTATGCGAGCCGGCTGATCGGCTACCGAATCACGAGCGGCCAGCTCAGCGCGAAGATCAGCGCGAAGATCGATCAGGGCAACATGGACGTGGAGAACACCCTGCGCATCGGCAAGCTCACGGTCGAGGCGGTACCGGATGCGCCCGACAGCCTCGGGGTTCCGCTCGAGGCCGGACTCGCAATGCTGCGCGACCGCGACGGCAACATCGAGATCGATCTGCCGGTGACCGGCCGTTACGACGCGCCGGACTTCAGCGTCGACGATATCGTGCGTCAGGCGCTGGGCAAGGCGCTCAAGGGCGCCGCGCTGGCGACCCTGACCGTGGCGTTACAACCCTATGGCGCCATCCTGGCCATCGCCAAGATCGCCGGTCAGGCCGGAACGACGGCCGAATTGCAGGCCATCGGTTTCGACCCCGGGGCGGGCGAGGTCGGCGCCGCCAATGCCGATTATCTGGACAAGCTCGCGGCACTCATGAACGACCGGCCGGGCCTCGGGCTGAAGCTCTGTGGAGTTGCGACCGATGCGGATCGGGCCGCATTGAACGCGGCGCGTGCCGCCGCCGCAGCGGCGAAGGCGCAGGCGGCCGCCCAGACCGCGCCAAAGCCTGCGGGTGCAGCGGCAGTCAGCGCCCCGCCCGCGCCGGTGCCGGGCGTCACAGACGCAGAACTGCTGACGCTTGCGCATCAGCGCGGTGATGCGCTGAAGGGTCTTTTGATCGAGCGTCACAAAATCGGCGCGGACCGCCTGTTCCTGTGTGAGCCTGAACTCGACAGCGCGGCCGATGCCAAGGGGCGCGTCGATCTGCGTCTGTAGGTTCGATGCCGATCGAACAGGTTCATGGTCTGGGCGTGATCGTTACCACGCTTGGGATGTTCATCCTCGTCGTGGCGCTGGAGCTGTTCTGGCCCGCGCGTGCCGCGCTGGTGCCGGTGGCGCCTCGCTGGCGCGTGAATGGCGCGCTCTATGCGATGAATTTTGCGCTCGTGTTCGCCGCGCCAATCTCGGCATTCGGGGTTGCGATCGCCGCAAATGCCAATGGCTTTGGCCTGTTTCAGTGGTTTGAGCTTGGCGACGGTCCATGGGTGGTGTTCAGCGCCTGGCTGGTGTTGGACCTGAGCCTTTATCTGCTGCACCTTGCCTATCATCGACTGCCATGGCTCTGGCGCCTGCACCGCACGCATCACGCTGACGCGGACTTCGATATCTCGACCGGCGTGCGTTTTCACCCGCTGGAAACCGTCGTCACGGTCGCCTACCGCTCCGCAGTCGCCGCGTTGCTGGGTCCGCCGCTGATCGCGATGCTCGTCCACGAACTGCTGATCATTGCATTCGGTTTCTATACCCATGGCAATCTGCGTGTTCCGACCAGGGCGGATCGACTGCTGCGCCTGGTGCTGGTGACGCCGCCAATGCACAGCATTCACCATTCGGTCGAGCCGGGTGAGGGCGGCAGCAACCTGGGAGGGGTGCTGAGCATCTGGGATCGCCTGTTCGGCACCTACGTCGCACAGCCTGCGGCCGGCCAGTCGGGCCTGCGTTTCGGGCTGGCGGATCTGCCCGCGGCGATCCGGCTGCGCGACCTGCTGGTCCTGCCGTTTCGAGCGCGGCCGGCATGAATGTCCTCTGGCACGCCATGACCTGGGCGTTTGCGCTGCTGACCCTCTTCGCCGGTGCAGCATCGGCCGCGGAACTGCTGGTCGTGAACAAGAGCGGCGCGAGCGTCACGGCGCTCGATCCACGCAACGGCGCGACGCTGCGAAGCTGGCCGACGGCGCCGGGACCGCACGAAGTCGCGGTCTCGCCGGATGGGGCGCGCGCGGTCGTCGCCGAATACGGGCCGGACCGCGCCGCCGGCAACTCGCTGCTGTTGATCGAGCTTGCGTCGGGCGCCCCATCCCGCATCGATCTCGGCGACCATCGGCGTCCGCACGGGCTGGCCTGGCTCGACGATCGGCGGTTGCTGGTCAGTATCGAAGCGAGCGCCGCGGTTCTGATCGTGGATACGACGGCCGGTCGGATTGAGGCGGTGATTCCGACCGCGCAGGCACTGCCGCACATGCTGGCGGTCGATTCCGGACGCAATCGCGCCTACGTCAGCAGCATCGTGGATGGGGATGTCGCGGTGATCGACCTTGCGACACACCGGGTGGTCAGCCGGATTCCCACCGGGGCGGGTGCGGAGGGCGTTGCAGTGCATCCGGCCACCGGCATCGTCTGGGTGGTGAACCGTGCGGCGGGCACGCTGAGCCTGATTGATCCGGATTCGCTGGCCGTCGTGCGCAGTGGCCCCGCGGGTGAGTTTCCGATTCGCGTCGCCTTCGATTCGACGGGAACTCGCGCCCTGGTCAGCGACGCGGCAGGCGGGCGGGTTTTGATGTTCTCGACGCCGGAGGCGGAACTGATTGGCGCAATCGACGTGCGGGGTTACTACGACCTCGCCAACGGCATTTCGATGGGCGGTTGGCTCGGGCGCAAGCCCGTCCCGATCGGCCTGATTGCGGCACCCGGATCAGTCGGCACCGCGTTTGTGGCCCTGGCCCATGGCGGCGTCGTGCTCGAACTCGATCTGGATCGACTTCAGGTACGGACGCAATGGCGCGCTGGCGCCGAACCCGATGGGCTTGCGTTGACAGGCGGTCGGTAGATTCCGGGCTCCCGGGTCCGACCGGTCTGAAACGGCCGTGGCGGAGTTACCTGCGCAGGCGTTTTGCGGCGATAAATCCGGCGAGGGCGAGCGATACGCCGAGACCGACCAGGCCCCAGCTGTCCAGCATCGGCACCTGCGCCGGACCCGGGGCGGCCACCAGCGCCGACGCCGGCGCGGAAAATCCCGCGACGAGCAGGAGGGTATGGCGACGGGACGTAAGCTGGCTCATGACGTTCTCCGGTGAGGACCGTTGATGCTCGCTGGTCGTCCGGCAGGCCAACGAGATTCTCTTTTCAGCAAGGCTGCCGGGGCCGGCGTGACAACCGCGGGGGATGCGTCGGACGCGGTTCGCCCCGCTGGCCGGCGCTCAGCGCTTTCGGACCTTGGCCGCCGTCAGGAGTCCGGCGACGGCGAGCGCCGCGGCGATGCCGGCGAGGCCCCAGCCATCCAGTGCCGGAACCGCGTTTGGTGGCGGTGCTGCAACAGTTGCGAGCGCTGCATTCGCACCGATAAGGGTGAACAGACCGGCGATAGAAATTGAATGTTTCATTCTGATCTCAGGACTTTTTCAGCCGCATCATGGCAATGACGCCCGCGACGCCCAGCGCCGCGCCGATCCCGACCAGTCCCCAGCTATCGAGTGCGGGGACGTGGGATGCCTCGATCGGCTGGGCCGTGGCCACCGATCCCCCCAAAACGCCTGCAAGCAGGCCGATGAATCTCATTATGCACACCCCTGTCATGAACGCAGGTTCGATCAAGGGTAGTCGGCCCGAATCGCGGGGTCAACGTCGGGGCGCGCGCTCGTCAACGCGTGCGCAGACGATCCAGCCAGCGTGTCGGCAGCAGGCGGCGGGCGAGGTCGGCACCGAACGTCGTCCAGTGCACGGCGTAGCGTGGCTTGGGACGCGGGCTTTCCAGCGCATGGATCAGGGCGCGCGTGACCCGGTCCGGCCCGACGGTGCCGCGCCGCACGGGGCCCTCGATTTGCAGCCTGGCGTCCAGTGCCGAATAGGCCCGCCGATGAGGGCTGGATTCGCAGTCGATCGTACGGCGGAATACCTTGTGGGCATTGGGGCGGAAACGCGTGAGGGTCGGCCCGGGTTCGATCAGGCTCACATACACGCCGGAGCCGGCGAGTTCCAGCCGCAGGGCGTCGCTGGCTGCCTCCAGCGCGTACTTGGTTGCGCAATACGCACCGCGGAAGCGCCCGGTGACCAGTCCGAGCACCGAGCTGTTCTGCACAATTCGGCCGGCCCCCTGTGCCCGCATGATCGGCACGACGGCATTGCCGAGCTCGATCGCACCGAAGAAATTGGTCTCGAACTGTTCGCGCAAGACCTCGCGCGCGAGGTCCTCGATGGCGCCGAGCTGACCGTAGCCGGCGTTGTTGAACAGCGCGTCGAGCCGGCCGCCGGTCCGCTCCAGCGCCGCGGCGAGGCCGGCCTTCAGGCTGGTGCTGTCGGCCACATCCAGGACCACGGCATCCAGGCCTTCTGCCCGCAGACGCTCGACAGCGGCGCGGTCGCGGGCCGAGGCGACGACCTGCCAGCCGCGGGCACGCAGGGTGCGGGCGGCGTCGAGCCCGATGCCGCTGGAGCATCCGGTGATCAGCACGCTGCGCGTTTCGTGCGTGGCAGGGCTTGGCATGAGTGGCTGACGACCCCAGATCTGGCGACTGGCGCGCCCACGACGACGGTCGGCGCGTACCCGTTAACGTGCTAATATATCGCGGTTTTTACCGGCTCCGCGCACGCATGTGCCGGAAAGCCGCAATCGAATCCAATGAGGTGCGAACATGCCCATTTATGAATATCGCTGCACGGCGTGCGGGCACGAGCTGGAGGCGATGCAGAAGATCGCTGATGCACCGCTTGTCGAATGTCCGCAGTGTCATGCGCAGGCGCTCAAGAAACTGGTGTCCGCCGCTGGCTTTCAGCTCAAGGGCAGCGGCTGGTATGCGACGGACTTCAAGGGCGGCGGCGCTAAGTCGTCGAAAAGCGAATCCGGTTCGTCCAGCGAGTCCGGCGGCGGCACGCACGGCTGTGGTGCCGGCGCCTGCGGTTGCGCCTGACGCACGATTGCAGTCCCTGACCATCCATGTTTGATGCGGGGCGCCGCCAGGCGCCCCGTTTCGTTTCCGCGTTCTTCAACCCCGTAGAGACCCCATGCGTTCACATTATTGCGGTACGGTCGATGAATCCCTGATCGATTCCGAAGTCACGGTCTGCGGCTGGGTGCATTCGCGCCGTGATCACGGCGGCGTGATTTTCATCGACCTGCGCGATCGCGAGGGCGTGTTGCAGGTGGTCTGCGACCCGGACACGCCGGACGTTTTCTCGCTCGCCGAACGTGTACGCAGCGAATTCGTGTTGCGCATTCGTGGTCGTGTCCGTGCGCGACCGAAGGGCACCGAGAATACCGATCTGCGCTCCGGGCGTGTCGAGGTGCTGGGCCTCGAACTGGAGATTCTCAACAGCGCCGAGACGCCGCCGTTTCCGCTGGATGCGCATGTCGACATCCACGAGGAAACCCGGTTGCGCTATCGCTACATCGACCTGCGCCGGCCGGAGATGCAGGCGCGGCTGCGCCTGCGCGCGACGGTCGCCCGGCACCTGCGCGACTATCTGGACGCCAACGGCTTCATGGATGTAGAAACGCCGTTTCTGACCAAGGCCACGCCCGAGGGTGCGCGCGATTACCTCGTGCCGAGCCGAACGCATCCGGGCAGCTTCTTCGCGCTGCCGCAGTCGCCGCAGCTGTTCAAACAGTTGCTCATGATGGGCGGCATCGATCGCTACTACCAGATCGTGCGCTGTTTTCGCGACGAGGACCTGCGCGCCGACCGCCAGCCGGAGTTCACGCAGCTCGACATCGAGACCTCGTTTCTCGATGAGAACGCGATCATGTCGCTGATGGAAACGATGATCCGCGATCTTTACCAGGATGTGCTGGGCGTTGCGTTGCCCGATCCGTTTCCGCGCATGAGCTATGCGGAGGCAATGCGCCGATTCGGCACCGACCGGCCTGACCTGCGCGTGCCGCTGGAACTCGTCGATCTGGATGACGTCATGCGTGAGGTCGACTTCAAGGTCTTCTCGGGGCCCGCGAACGATCCGGCCTCGCGCGTTGCGGCACTCAGCGTGCCGGGCGGTGGGGAACTGAGCCGCAAGGAGATCGACGATTACACGAAGTTCGTGGCGATCTACGGCGCGAAAGGCCTTGCCTACGTCAAGGTCAATGATATTGCAGCCGGCCGCGATGGCTTGCAGTCACCGATTCTGAAGTTCCTGCCGGACGGCGCGATCAGCGCGATACTCGAGCGTACCGGCGCGCAGAACGGCGATCTGATCTTCTTCGGCGCGGATCAGGCCAAGGTCGTCAACGAGGCGCTCGGTGCACTGCGGGTGAAGCTCGGCACCGACCGCAGCCTGCGCGAGGGCGACTGGCGTCCGCTGTGGGTCGTCGATTTCCCGATGTTCGGCTGGAACCCGGACGAGAAGCGCTACGAGGCGTTGCACCATCCGTTCACGGCACCCTCGGGCGATCTCGATGCCGTGCGCGCCGATCCGGGCAATGCACTGTCACGCGCCTACGACATGGTGATGAACGGCTCGGAGATCGGTGGCGGTTCGATCCGTATCCATCGGCGCGAGATGCAGGAAGCCGTGTTCGAACTGCTCGGCATCGGTGCTGACGAGGCGCGTGAGAAATTTGGCTTTCTGCTCGATGCGCTGCGCTACGGTGCGCCACCGCACGGCGGCATCGCGTTTGGACTCGACCGGCTCGTGATGCTCATGGCCGGCGCCGGTTCCATTCGCGACGTCATGGCCTTCCCGAAGACTCAGACCGCGCACTGCCCGCTGACGGATGCACCGGCGCCGGTCGCCGAACGTCAGCTGCGCGAGCTGAACCTGCGACTGCGCAAACAGCCCGGTGGCACCAGCGAACCAGCCTGAGGCCAAATCGGTCGGGCCGCGGTACAAGCGGCCCGAGTCGATACAGGTCGTCGTGTTCACCCATGCCGGCGAGGTGCTGCTGCTCCGGCGGCGCGATGCACCCGGCTTCTGGCAGTCGGTAACCGGCAGTCTGGAGGCGGGCGAATCACCACGCGCCGCGGCGGTGCGTGAGCTGTGGGAAGAGACCGGCCTGGGTGCGAACGGCCTGGTCGACGCGCATCGGCGGTTTCGTTTTCGGATCGTTCCGCCGTGGACGGCGCGCTATCGCCCCGGGGCGCGCTTCAACCTGGAGCATCTGTTCTACCTGCCGCTGCCAAGCCGGCGACTTATTCGGCTCGATTCAGCTGCGCATGATTGCTACCGCTGGTTGCCGGCGGGGCAGGCCGCAGGGCAGGCGGCTTCATGGACGAATCAGAAAGCGATTCGAGCGCTGCCTGGATTTCGGTAGGGAAACCCTGAAGAATTCGAGTTTTCCGCGGCACGGGACGCGCCGCCAATTTCAAAGACTACTAGCCCTTGCGGAAAATCAGCGTCGCATTGGTGCCGCCGAAGCCGAAGCTGTTCGACATGACGGTGCGCAGGCCGGCCTGGTCACGACGCTCGCGCACGATGTCGAAACCGTCCGCGGCCGGGTCGAGTTCGTCGATATGCGCCGAGGCGGCGATGAAATCATCGCGCAGCATCAGCAGCGAGTAGATCGCCTCGTTGACGCCGGCGGCGCCGAGGGCGTGCCCGGTCAGCGACTTGGTCGAGGAGATCGGCGGGCCCTTTTCACCGAATACCTCACGCACGGCTTCGAGTTCGCGCAGATCGCCGATCGGTGTGGACGTGCCATGGGCGTTGATGTAGTCGATCGGTGTGTCGACGGTTGCCAGCGCCTGCTGCATGCAGCGCACGGCGCCCTCGCCGGATGGCTGCACCATGTCGTAACCGTCGGACGTGGCGCCGTAGCCGACCAGTTCGCCGTAGATCTTCGCGCCCCGTGCCTCGGCGACCTCCAGGGCCTCCAGAACCACCACGCCGCCACCGCCGGCGATGACGAAACCGTCGCGTGCGGCATCGTAGGCGCGCGAGGCGCGCGCCGGTGTGTCGTTGTAGTTCGACGACAGGGCACCCATCGCGTCGAACAGGCAGGTCATCGACCAGTGCAGTTCCTCGCCGCCGCCGGCGAACACACGGTCCTGCTTGCCGAACTGGATCAGTTCCGCGGCGTGTCCGATGCAATGCGCGCTGGTCGAGCAGGCCGAACTGATCGAATAATTCACGCCACGAATGCGATAGGGCGTTGCCAGGCAGGCGGAAGTGGTGCTGCCCATGGTGCGTGGCACCATGTACGGTCCAATGCGCCGCACACCCTTCTCACGCAGGATATCGACAGCAGCGATGTTGTTGGAGGTCGAAGCGCCGCCGGAGCCCATGACCAGACCGGTGCGCGGATTCGAGATGTCGTTTTCCTGAAGACCCGCGTCGTCGATGGCCTGCTGCATGGCGATGTAGGCATACGCTGCGGCATCGCCCATGAAACGCAGCACGCGCCGGTCGATGTGCTCGGCCGGGTCGATGTCGACCGCACCATGCACCGCGGTGCGCAGGCCGAGTTCGACATACTGTTCGCAGCGTACGATTCCGCTTGCGCCGTCGCGCAGTGCGGCGCTGACCGCGGGCGCCCCGACGCCGATGCTCGAGACGATGCCCAGGCCGGTTACGACGACCCGGCGTTGCGTGCCTGAGAGGTTCAAAAGCCCTCCGTCGACTGGAACAGTCCGACCCGCAGGTCATTGCCGGAATAGATCTCACGCCCGTCCACGCTCATCCGCGCATCGGCAATGCCGACCACCAGCTGGCGCATGACGACGCGCTTGACGTCGATCTGGTAGGTCACGAGCCGATTCGCGGGCGTGACCTGACCTGTGAACTTGATGTCACCGCCGCCGAGCGCGCGGCCATGGCCCAGTCCGCCTTTCCAGGCCAGAAAAAAGCCGATGAGCTGCCACATGGCGTCGAGGCCGAGGCAGCCGGGCATGACCGGATCGCCGGGAAAGTGACAGTCGAAAAACCACAGATCGTCTTTCACGTCGAGTTCAGCGCGAATCTCGCCGCGGCCATGCACCCCACCGTCCGCCGAGATGTGCGTGATGCGGCTCATCATCAGCATCGGCGGCATCGGCAGCTGGGCGTTGCCCGGGCCGAACATCTCACCGCGCCCACAGGCGAGCAGGTCATCGAATCCGTAAGCCGATTTGGGCGTGAAGCGTGGGGTGTGATCGTTCAATGGCGGATTGTGTCGTTTTGGGTGTCGGTGCGGTCTTTCGGTCCGCTGGGTGCGCATAGGCGCGCTGCGGCAGGGCGCGGCGCGGTCTCGCCACGAAGCGGGCAAGTACGAGAGTATATCGAAAGCGTTCTGCTTTCAGAACCATGTGGGGTTGGCATGCGGGTCTACCTGATACACGGATTGTTCACGACCGGGCACGAAATGCTCTGGCTGGGTGGACGGCTAGGTCGTTGCCTCGGCGCCGAGGTGGTGCGATTCCCCTGGCGCTCGCGCGCTGAAGGCGTCACCGTGGCCGCACGACGGCTGGCGACCCGGATCGCCGCGGGGCCGCGAGGTCCAGTCGTACTGGTGGGCCACAGCCTCGGCGGGCTGGTCGCGGTCGAGACCCGCCGCCTGCTGCCCGATGGGGTCCGCGCGGGGCTGGTGCTGATCGCATCGCCGGCTCTGGGCAGTCGCGCCGCGCGGGCCGCGGCGGTCGTGCCCTGGAAGCGCTGGCTGGTGGGGCGCAACGTGGATGCGCTGGCGTCGGGCATCGATCCGGGCCGGTTCCCCGGCGACGCGATCGTGATCGCCGGAACGCTGGGGGTGGGGCTCGGCCGCCTGCTCGCCGGGTTGCCGCGCCCGAACGATGGCGCCGTTGCGCTCGACGAATGTGCGCCGACCGAACATGTCGTGCACGCGATTGCGCAGGCCCATACGTTGCTGCTTTTTTCCCCGGCGGTGCTGGATGTGCTCTGCAAACGCCTGCGGACCGTTTGAGTCAACAGGTTTCGGCGCCGGACACGCGCTGCCCGGTGCCTGCCGGTTTGGAGGGCGTTGCGCCGCTGAATGCGCCTCTGGGCGGTGATAAACTGGCCCGCCATCCGGAGCCAGTCGCTCCCCACTCATTCGGTATTCTCATGGCCGGTCACAGCAAATGGGCCAATATCCGCTTTCGCAAGGGCGCCCAGGACGCCCGTCGCGGCAAGCTGTTCACGAAGCTGATTCGCGAGATCACGATCTCCACGCGCGAAACCGGTCCGGACCCGGCGTCCAACCCGCGCCTGCGCGCGGCGATCGACAAGGCCTATGCGAACAACATGTCCAGGGACACCGTCGAACGCGCAATCAAACGCGGCTCGGGCGATATGGACGGCGCGAGCTACGAGCAGCTCCGCTATGAGGGCTACGGTCCGGGCGGGGTGGCGGTGATCGTCGACTGTCTGACCGATAACCGTCAGCGGACCGTGGCGGATGTTCGCCATGCGTTTGCGAAAAACGGCGGAAATCTCGGCACCGATGGTTCGGTTGCCTACCTGTTTTCGGCGCAAGGCGTGCTGTATTACCCGGCGGACAGTGACGAGGACGCGATCATGGAAGCGGCGATCGAGGCGGGTGCGCAGGACGTGGCCACCAACGATGACGGTTCCATTGAAGTGATCACCGCGCCCGAACAGTTTCACGCCGTACTCGATGCCATGAACGCTGCCGGTCTGGTGCCCGATGAATCCGAGCAGACCATGCGCGCGGCCACGGCCGTCGCGGTGGATGGCGAACAGGCGCCCGCATTGCTGCGCATGCTCGAGATGCTCGAAGATCTCGACGATGTGCAGAACGTCTATTCGAACGCCGAATTCGACGAGGCCGCGCTCGCCGAGACGGCCTGAGCGATACGCGTGTGCGCATCCTCGGAATCGACCCGGGATCGCGTGTCACCGGCTACGGCGTGATCGACTACGAAGCAGGACGGTTGCGGCATGTCGCACATGGTTGTCTGCGTCTGGATGGTCGGGACTTCAATCTGCGTTTGGCGGGAATTTTTTCAGGCTTGAACACGGTCATCGACGACTTCGCTCCGCAGGAGATCGCGATCGAGCGGGTGTTCGTGCACCGCAATGTGGATTCCGCGCTGCGGCTGGGGCATGCGCGCGGCGCGGCGATCTGTGCGGTGGTTGCACATCGGCTGCCGATCAGTGAATACACCCCGCGCGAGGTCAAACAGGGCATCGCGGGCTATGGCGCCGCCGAAAAGGGGCAGGTCGCACAGATGGTCGCCCGGCTGCTCGCGCTTGCAGCCGAACCGGAGTCGGATGCGGCCGACGCACTCGCCATCGCCGTGCATCATGCACATGGTCAGGGTCTGCGCGGCCGACTGCGCGCGCACGGCGCGGGGTAGGGACGCTTGATCGGTTCGCTGCGCGGCACGCTCATGGCAAAGCAGCCACCGTGGCTGCTCGTGGAGGTCAACGGCGTGGGCTATGAAATCGAAGCGCCCATGTCGACCTGCTTCGCGATGCCAGCGATCGGCCAGCCGGTGCACCTGCATACCCATCTCGCCGTGCGCGACGACGCTCACCTGCTGTTCGGGTTTGCGTCGCTGGCCGAAAGGCGTCTGTTTCGTTCGCTGATCAAGGTCAGCGGTGTAGGCGCCAAACTCGCGCTGGCGGTGCTTTCGGGGCTCAGCGTTGCCGATTTCGAGCGTTGTGTCGAAACCGGTGATTCGGCGACCCTCACACGGCTGCCCGGCGTTGGCAAAAAGACCGCTCAGCGACTGGTCATGGAACTTCGCGACGGGGCGCTGGCACCCAGCGCGGAATTGGGACCCGCACCCACGGACCAGGCCGGAATCGCGCGTCGCGACGCGGTCAGCGCGCTGATCGCCCTGGGCTATCGCGCCAGCGAGGCGGACCGCATGGTGGCCGTTGCCGCCGAACAAGGCGCGAATGGCAGCGACGAACTGATCCGTCAGTCCCTGAAGCAGGTGGCCGGTCGTGCGTGACGAACGTGTCGTCAGTGCGTCGAGCACCCCGGACGAAGACCGCGTCGACCGCACCCTGCGGCCGCGCCGGCTCGCCGACTACATCGGCCAGCCCGGGGTGCACGAGCAGATGGGTCTGTTCATAGAGGCCGCGCGGCGGCGGTCCGAGGCGCTCGACCATGTGCTGATTTTCGGTCCGCCCGGGCTCGGCAAGACCACGCTCGCGCACATCATCGCGCACGAGCTCGGTGTGAACCTGCGCCAGACCTCCGGTCCCGTGATCGAGCGCGCGGGCGATCTGGCCGCGCTGCTGACGAACCTCGAACCCAACGACGTCCTGTTCGTCGACGAGATTCATCGGCTGAGTCCGGCTGTAGAGGAGGTTCTGTACCCGGCGCTGGAGGACTACCAGCTCGATATCGTCATCGGCGAGGGCCCTGCGGCGCGATCCATCAAACTCGATCTGGCGCCGTTCACCCTGGTCGGTGCGACCACCCGGGCCGGACTGTTGACCTCACCGCTGCGCGACCGGTTCGGCATTGTGCAACGGCTGGAGTTTTATGATCCGGCCGAGCTGAGCCGCATCGTCACGCGTTCGGCCGGCCTGCTGAGCATCGGCATCGATCCGAACGGCGCCGGCGAGATTGCGCGGCGGTCGCGCGGGACGCCACGTATCGCGAACCGTCTGCTGCGACGGGTCCGCGACTTTGCCGAGGTCCGGGCCGGTGGCCATGTCGACGCCCGTGTCGCCGATGCGGCCCTGCGCATGCTCGACGTGGACGCGGCCGGGTTCGACGCGCTGGACCGCAAGCTGCTCGAGGCCATCGCCATCAAGTTCGATGGCGGTCCGGTCGGCATTGACAATCTGGCCGCGGCGCTCGGCGAGGAACGCGACACGCTCGAGGACCTGATCGAGCCGTACCTGATTCAGCAGGGCTACCTGATGCGCACGCCGCGCGGGCGGGTCGCCACGCGCAGCGCCTACCTGCACCTGGGCCTGCCGGCGCCCGCAGGGGGTTCGCAGGGCGGGCTGTTTGAACAGGAGCACCGTAATGGTGCGTGAACTTCCGGTTCGGTCGTGGTTCTAGAGACCGGAGATTGGCGCTCGCCCGATGCCTGATAGCGACTTCTCGATGCCGCTTCGCGTCTACTACGAAGACACCGATGCGGGCGGTGTTGTCTACTACGCGCGCTACCTGCAGTACATGGAGCGGGCGAGGACCGAGTGGCTGCGAGCGCGTGGTCTGGAGCAGACGGCTTTGCGTGCGGAACACGGTATTCTGTTCGCCGTTCGCGACGCGCAGATCCGGTATCGTCGACCGGCGCGGCTGGACGACGAACTCAGGGTGAGCGTCCGCGTGGACCCGCCGCGTCGTGCGAGTCTGGTGTTTCACCAGCGCGTCAGCGTCGCCGACAGCCTGTGCGTCGAGGGCGTTTTTACCGTGGCCTGTGTGGATGCGGACGCCTTCACGCCGTGTCCGATCCCCGAATCAGTTCGCAACGGAATCATCAGTTAAGTGAACGAACAATCCATCTGGCAACTGGTCACGGGCGCGGGTCCCGTGGTCAAGATCGTCCTGGGGCTCCTGCTGCTGGCTTCCATCGTCTCCTGGGCGATGATTGCCGATCGCTGGGCGCGTCTGCGCAAGGCCAACGCGGCGGCCAATCGTTTCGAGGAACGATTCTGGTCCGGCGTGGACCTGAATGCGCTGTTCCGTGAGGTCTCCGCCGATGAGCGCTCGACCCACGGCATGGCGTATATCTTTGACGCCGGCTTTCGCGAGTTCAGCCGTCTGCACCAGCACGGGCGCATCGATCAGGAGGCGATCCTCGAGGGCACGCGCCGGGCGATGCGGGTCGCCACCATGCGCGAAATCGACGATCTCGAACAGCACCTGCCATACCTCGCGACGGTGGGTTCGATCAGTCCCTACGTGGGCCTGTTCGGCACGGTCTGGGGCATCATGAATTCGTTCCGTTCGCTCGGCAACGTCAAGCAGGCGACGCTGGCGGCCGTCGCACCCGGCATCGCGGAGGCGCTGGTCGCAACCGCCATGGGTCTGGCTGCGGCCATCCCGGCGGTCATTGCCTACAACCGCTTCGCGAGCCAGGTCGAGCGCCTGGGCAACCGCTACGAGGCGTTCGCCGAGGAATTCGCCGCCATTCTGCAAAGGCAGCTCAAGTGAGTTCGCGCTACGGCCGGCGCCGGCTGATGTCCGAGATCAACGTCGTGCCGTATATCGACGTCATGCTCGTGCTGCTGGTGATCTTCATGGTCACCGCGCCGCTGCTGACCCAGGGCGTGGAGGTTGAACTGCCGCAGGCCAGTGCCGAACCGCTGCCGCCGGAGTCGCTTGATCCGGTCGTGGTTTCCGTCGATGCGGACGGCAATCTGTACATCGACATCGGCGAAGCCAAGGGCAAACCGGCGGACGGCGATACGATCCGCGAACGCATTGCGGCGGTGCTGCGCGTGGAACCCAAAACTCCGATCATGGTGAAGGGCGATCGTCGGGTCGCATATGGGAAAGTGACCGAGGCGATGCTGCTGATTCAGGCCGCCGGTGCCCCGAGCGTCGGGCTGGTGACCGAACCGCCACTGCCGGTGCGATGAACCGACCCGCACGCCCACGCGCGTGGGCCTTCGCCGTTGCGATCCTGCTGCACGCCGCCGTCATCGGGCTGCTGCTGTTCGGCGGCTGGCAGATGTTCGAGCGTCACACCGGCACGCGGACGCCCGTGATTCAGGCGCAGGTCGTGGTCGACGACTCGAAGGCGCGGGCCGAAGCGGAAAAAAGGCGTCTGGCCGAAGAGGCGCGCAAGCGGGCCGAGGCGGAAAAGAAGCGCCGTGCAGACGAGGAGGCGCGCAAACGGGCCGAGCTCGAAAAGCAGCGGCGTGCCGAACAAGAAGCCAAAAAGCGGGCCGAGCTCGAAAAGAAGCGCCGCGCCGAAGACGAGGCCAAAAAGCGTGCCGAGGTAGAAAAACAGCGGATCGCCGCGGAAAAGGAGAAAAAGCGCGTCGAGGCCGAAAAGAAGCAGGCCGCCGAGGAACAGGTCAAGAAACAGGCCGAGGCGGAAAAGAAGCGCCAGGCCGAGGCGGAGAAAAAACGCCAGATAGAGGCCGAAAAGAAGCGTCGCGCCGAGGAAGAGGCCAAAAAGCTGGCCGAGGCCAAGGCGGAGGCCGAGCGCAAGCGTATAGCCGAGGCCGAGGCCCGTGCCGCGCGCGAGGCGGAACTCGCCGAGGCATTGGCCGCCGAAGAGGAACAGCGCAATCAGACCGAAATCGCACGATACAAATGGCTGATCCAGCAAAAGATGCACAGAAACTGGCGTCTGCCTGCCGGCGACGTGACTGGTCGGGTCGCCGAAGTCAGTGTACGTTTGAACACTGCGGGGACCGTGCTTTCGGTCGCGGTCGTGCGCGGCAGCGGTGATGTACATTTCGATGACTCGGTCGAGAAGGCGATCTATGCCGCCGATCCGCTGCCGGTGCCGGGTGATCCGAAGCTCGCGGCCGCTTTTCGCGAACTGAGGTTCGTGTTCGACCCGAAGGAGTTGCTCTAGCGTGTTGAAATTCAAAAATATTTTGGCAGGGGCTGTGGTCCTGGCGTGGGGCCTGTTTGGCCTGGCTACCGCACGGGCCGAACTCGAAATTCGCATCACCAAGGGCGAGGTTCGCGCGACCCCGGTCGCGATCGTGCCGTTCGGCTGGCGTTCCGATGGCCCGAAACCGCAACTGGACGTTGCGGAGATCGTCGAGGCCGATCTGGTGCGCTCCGGGCGCTTCGATGCCCTGCGCCGGGTCGACATGCTCGCCTATCCGACGAGCGCCGAGGACGTGGACTTTCGCGACTGGCGCATCATGCGCCGCGAATATCTGCTGATTGGCGAAATCACCCCGGCCCCGGCCGGTGGCTATGACGTGTTCTTTCGGCTGTTCGATGTGCTGCGCGGCGAGCTGATGGTTGGCGCGCGCATACCGACCTCGGCCGCCGATCTGCGTCCCACGGCCCACCATATCGCCGACTGGGTGTACGAGAAGATCACCGGCGAAAAGGGCGCGTTCGCCACTCGGATCGCCTACGTGACCGTGTCGGGCGCCGTGCAGTCACGGGTCCACTCGCTGCATGTGGCGGATGTCGACGGTTATAACCCGCAGACGATTCTGACCTCGCGCGACCCGATCATGTCGCCGAGCTGGTCGCCGGACGGCGAACGACTGGCCTACGTCAGCTTCGAGGGCGGGCGTTCGTCGATCCACATGCAGGAGGTCTACACGGGCCGACGCGTGCGGCTGGCCTCGTTCAAGGGCATCAATGGCGCACCGGTGTGGTCTCCGGATGGCCGACAGCTGGCGCTGACGCTTTCCAAGCAGCGCAATCCCGATATCTACGTCATGGAGGTCGCCACGCAACGGCTGCGCCGGCTGACCGACCACTACGCGATCGATACCGAACCGGACTGGGCGCCGGATGGTCGCTCCCTGATCTTCACCTCCGACCGCGGCGGTGGGCCGCAGCTCTACCGGATTTCGGCCCAGGGCGGCGAACCTGAACGGATCACCTTCGACGGCGATTACAATGCGCGCGGCCGGTTTTCGCCCGACGGCAAGGAGCTGGCCTTTGTGCATCGCGAGGACGGGGCGTTCCGGATTGCCGTCATGAACCTGGCCACGGGGCAGAGCCAGGTGCTCACCGACGGACATTTGGATGAGTCGCCGAGTTTCGCGCCGAACGGCACCATGCTAATTTATGCGACTCAAGCGGGCGACCGAGGGGTGCTGGCGGCAACGTCGGTCGACGGTCGTGTCCAGCAACGATTGGCCTTACAGGCCGGCAGCGTGCAGGAGCCGGTCTGGGGTCCCTATTTGCGCAGCCGGTAACCTGCCGCGGAATTCAACCTTTGACCCATTTCATTCGGCCGATGACACACGACCCGGTACTGGCTCTCCGGGGCGTCGCCTGCCGGCTGTGAACACCAGAAGAGGAGTACGTTGATGAAGTTTTCCAAGCTAGTGGGCCTGGCCATCGTGACCGGGGCACTCGTGCTCGGTGGTTGCAGCACCACGGGTGACAAGGATGGCGACGGTGGATCGTCAAGCAGCGCGCCGGCACCGGTAACCGGTGGTGGTTCTGGCAGCGGTTCGGGGACGACGGGCGATGGAGTGACGACCAGCGGTGCGCAACGCCCGGGCGGCGTACAGATCGATCCGCTCGAGGATCCGACCAGCGTGCTCGCCCAGCGCGTGATCTATTTCGATTTCGACTCATCGTCGATTCGCAGCGAATACCGCGATGTCGTTGCGGCCCACGCCGAGTATCTGGCGCAGAATCCGGGCACGCGTGTGGTCCTCGAAGGGCATTGCGACGAGCGCGGAACGCGCGAGTACAACATTGGGCTCGGTGAACGGCGTTCGAGCTCGGTCGGCAACCTGATGGCGGCGCATGGTGCCGGTCAGCGCCAGATCGAACTTGTGAGCTTCGGCGAAGAGCGGCCGGTCGATCCGGGGCACGACGACGGCGCCTGGTCGAAGAACCGTCGCGTTGAAATCGTCTATCAGCGCTGATTGATCGGGTGACAGGCAGGCTTCCGATGCTTCGCTCGGTCACGCTCGGCGTCCTTGCGACCCTGCTCGCCGGCGGCGCCGGCGCGCAGGGTGCGCCGGGTGACGACGCGTTTGCGCCGGACTTGGTCCTGCGCATGCAGCAGATGCAGGACGAGCTGCAGCGCCTGCGCGGGACCGTGGAGCTACAGGGGCACGAAATCGAACGCCTCAAACAGCGCCAGCGTGACCTCTACGGCGACCTGGACCAACGGCTGACCCGGCTTCAACGCGACAATGCGTCCGCCGCCCCGCCACACTGGAGCGCTCCGCCGCCCGTAGCGCCGGTCGCACCCGCGGCCCCGCCGGCTCCGGTTGCACCGCCGCTTGCCGGAGCGACACCGGCTGAACCACCGCCGACGGAGGTCGGTACGCCCGCCTCTGCGAGCACGCCTGATAGCGCTGAATCCGCACCGCTGGTTGGAGCAGACGACGACGCCGCGGCCGACGCCATGTATCGCGATGCCTTTGCCGCACTCAAGGCCACGGAATACGAGCGGGCCGGGTTACTGTTTGATTCATTCTTGGCGCGCCATCCGAACAGCAAACTCGCCCCGAATGCACAGTACTGGCTGGCGGAGACCAGCTACGTGGCGCGTGATTTTGACCGGGCGCTGGAGCGGTTTCGCAGCGTCGAACAGCGTTACCCGGGGACATCCAAGGTCCCGGATGCCTTTCTGAAGATCGGCTTCATCCATTACGACCGGCAGGAGTGGGACGCCGCGCGAACCGCCCTGCAGACCGTGATAGATCGCTTCCCAGGCTCAACGGCGGCCCGGCTGGCCTCGCGGCGCCTCGACCGCATGCGCCTGGAAGCTCACTAGTTTCGGTCGGTCCGCGCAGACGCCCGTCCGCGTGGATGGGGCGGCCCGCGCATAATCTGTCCTTCCTATGCAGGCCGACATTCACCCGGCAACGAAAGCGGTCGCCGGTGTGCTGCGGGTAACCGAAATCTTTCTTTCCCTCCAGGGCGAGACCCGCAGCGTCGGGCTGCCGACCGTTTTTGTACGCCTGACCGGATGCCCGTTGCGCTGCGGTTACTGTGATACGGCGTATGCGTTTCACGGCGGCGAGCGCATGGGAATCGAGGCGGTCGTCGAACGGGTCGCCGATGCCGGCGTGCGACACGTCACGATCACTGGCGGTGAGCCACTTGCGCAGCCGGCCAGTCTCGAACTCACGCGTGCGCTGTGTGATCTGGGCTACGCGGTCTCGATCGAGACGTCGGGTGCGCTGGATATTAGTGCGATCGACCCGCGCGTTGCGCGTATCGTGGATATGAAAACGCCGGGTTCTGGGGAGTGCGCGCGCAATCGCCTGGAAAACCTCGCGCTGCTGGGCTCGCTCGATCAGGTGAAGTTCGTGATCTGTGATGCTGCGGACTACGACTGGTCCGTGGATTTCGTACGAACGCACAAGCTTGCGCAGCGTTGCGAAGTGCTGTTTTCGCCCGTCACGCCGGGACTCGCGCCGCGCACGCTGGCCGACTGGATCGTGCGTGACCGCCTGCCCGTGCGTTTCCAGATCCAGTTGCACAAGTTTCTGTGGGGCGACGAACGTGGACGCTGATGCGGGCCAGTCGCGCGCCGTGGTGTTACTGTCCGGCGGGCTCGATTCGGCGACCGTCGCGGCGGTCGCGCGCAGGCGTGGCTATCGAATGCACGCCCTGAGTGTCGCCTACGGCCAACGTCACGATGCGGAACTCGTGGCCGCCCGGCAGCTTGCGCAACAACTCGGCGCAGTCGAGCATCGTGTCGTGAATGTCGATCTCGCGGCGATTGGCGGCTCGGCACTCACCGACACTTCAATTCGCGTTCCCGACGAGCCGGCAGACGGGATCCCCGTCACCTATGTGCCGGCGCGCAACACCGTGCTGCTGGGGCTCGCGCTCGGATATGCCGAGGTCGTGGCAGCCGAGGCCATCTTTATCGGCGTGAACGCGGTCGATTATTCCGGCTATCCGGACTGCCGGCCTGCATTCATCGAGGCATTTCAGCGCCTGACCGAGGTCGCGACGAAGGCCACGGCGGAAGGCGCAAGGATTCGCATCGAGGCACCGCTCCTCGATCTCGACAAGGCGGCCATCATTCGTCTGGGAATGCAGCTCGGCGTGGACTTTTCACGCACGGTTTCGTGCTATCGGGCCGATGACGACGGGCGGGCATGTGGGACCTGTGACGCCTGCCGGCTGCGTCGGGCCGGGTTTGCGGCCGCGGGTATCGCTGATCCGACCCGCTACCGATGAATCCGGCCGGTCGGCGCCGGGCGAGGGGCGAGGTGCGGTTCGCCGCGGAGCAGTGGGGGTTTGCACGCCGCAGTCGCTGAAAGTACGATGCGCGATCGCCCCGGGCGGTCGAAACGGCGCAGGCATGCGTCCGACATCTGCGACCCGATCCCGTAAAATGACGCCAATCGCGGGCCGTTAGCTCAGTCGGTAGAGCAGTGGATTTTTAATCCATTGGTCGTAGGTTCGAATCCTACACGGCCCACCACTCATTCCCTCGTTTCCTTGCTCCCTGGACCGCTCCGTGGGTTTTCGGCACGCCCTGTTACGTGTAGCGACCAACGCCATGGGCGCCGTTCCGCTGCGGCTGAATCATGCGCTGGGTTCTTCGCTGGGCGCTTTCGCGATGCGTCGCCTGATGCCTCGTGAGTGGCGGGTCGCGCGTATCAACATCGATCTGTGCTGGCCCAAGCTCGACGCGGCCAGCCGCGCGCAGATGCTCAAGGAGAGTATGCGCGAGACCGGCAAGGCCATGTCTGAACCGCTGCGGCTATGGCGCCTGTCGATCGAGAAGCGCCGTTCGCTGGCTGTCGACTCGCCGGGTCGTGACACGATCGACGCGATCTGCAACGCGCCCGGCGGTGCAATCATCCTGTCGCCGCACTTGGGTTCCTGGGAGTACCTGGGCCTGTACATCGTCAGCCGCAAGCGCATGGTGGTGATGTACAAGCCGGGCAAGTATTCAGCGCTTGATGAGTTCATCGTGAGCGGCCGCAAAGGCGGTGGCCTGGAACTCGTCCGCGCCGATCGGCGCGGGGTCGCAACCATGCGCAAGGCGCTTGCCGATGGTGCCATCGTGGCGATCCTGCCCGATCAGGAACCCAAGGGTGGCACTGGTACCTTTGCGCCGTTCTTCGGCATCCCGGCCTGGACCATGAACTTGGTTGCCGCGCTGGCGCGGCGTGAGCCGGCACCGGTGTATGCGTGTTTCGCACAGCGGCTGGCGCGGGCGGAGGGCTATCGGCTACATGCCGACCCCGTTGGCGACGAAATTAGGTCGGACGATTCGGTCGTTTCAGCGACGGCGCTGAATGCCGCGGTCGAGCGGTGCGTGCGACAGTGTCCCGCGCAGTACCTGTGGTCGTACAAACGATTCCGTGTGCGCCCGGATGGAAGTCGCTGGCACTACAAGGTGGCCCCGAAATAAAAAAGCCCGGGCTTCCCCGGGCTTTGTTTCGGCAGTTCCCGTCAACTGGTCGTTGACGGCGTGCACGAGTTACTTGCGAGCGGACGGCCCGTTGAACTCGATGCCGTTGCTGGCGTGGGTCATGAAGTACTCGAGATTGCGGTACTCCTTACCCTGCGCCTTGAACGGTGCGGCACGGACCTGCTTGTTGCAGCCATCGTAGCGACGGTGCAGCGTGCCGAGTTCACCCCAAGCCGAACGGTACACCGGCCAGCCGGTTGTATGCCCCAGCATCGGGCTCAGCACGTCGGTGCGCAGGTGCTGGCCTGAATGCTTGAAGTGGCAGTGGGCGCACGACATATTGAACTGGCCGCGGCGCGTGAAATAAAACCGCTTGCCGTCCTCGTAGGCCTCCATGGCGCGCGGATCGTCGCTCGGCACCGTCACGTTGGTGACCTGGCCACGGCTCTCGTATGCGATATAGGCGAGCAGATCGGCGATTGGACCCTTCTTGTACTTCATGGGTTTCTCGCCATTCGCTTCGAGACACTCGTTCAGCGCGAGCGCCAGCGTCACGACCTCGCCACGGCCCTTGTCCCAGTACGGGTAGCTGCCGTTGATGGCGGGACCGTTCGGGAAGCATGAGGAAAAGGACTTGCCGTTTGCGAACGACTGGTTCCAGATGCCCTTGCCCTTGTCGATGTTCGGCTCGTACGGGGGAAACTCTTCCAATGCTTCCCAGCTTTCGCGCGAAACCGAATCGATGGCATACACGCCGTTGGCAAATTCCTGCAACGGCACGCCCGGGAATCGCTTCATGAAGTAGCTGCGGTAGGTTTCGATGTCATCGGCCGGACTGGCGAATGCAGGTGCCGTGACACCGCAACACAACGCCAGCGCGGATGCAGCCATGAGTATTCTTTTCATTTCGGGACTCTCCTCCAGTCGGGGTTTTGTGGGGTGCGCGGCCGGCTCTCGGCCGGCTGCGCACCCTTTATCTTGCGGACAGCGCAAGGTCAGCCGACCTTGGCCTCCTCCGAGTCGCTTTCACCCTTGTTGTCTTTCCAGGAGACGACAACGGTGTCACCGGCAGCGCCGCCCTTGAAGCCAAACGCCAGGTACGGGTTCTTCGAGACGCCGCCGCCCCATTCGGCCGAGAGAACCTCTTTGCCGTTGTGGGTGCACGTCACATCGGTGATGTAGTGCGGCTCGATTTCCTTGCCGGTGGCCTTGTCCTTGCGGTTGCCGACTTCCATCGGATGCGTGACCAGGCATTTGACAGTCGTGACGTCGCCGGAAGCCTTCGCGCGAATCTTGATCGTGGACATGTTTGATTACCTCTCGTGTTCGTTGCCAGCGCGCGGCTTAGCCGCCGCAGCCACCGATGGTGACTTTGACGGGCTTGCGGGCGGAATAGAGCTTGCCGCCAGACTTGACGACGGCGATGACATCGCCGGTCTTGCCCATCTTGATGCGCGTGGAAACGTCGCCCGTGGCGCTCGACGACAGCATGAACCGTGCGGCCATCGGGGTTGGGTTCTTGTCGGCAAGGATGGCAATTTCATCGGCGGCCAGGGTCGTTTCAACCGTGACCGGCACGACGGCGCCGTTCTCGGCGATGTCCGGGGCCTTGATTGTGATCGCGTCGCTGGCCGCGGAATCGCCGGAGCCGAAGGCGGCGCTCATCGCGTCTCCAGATGCTTTGGCCATGAACGCGTTGTCGTTGCGCGCCAGCACAACGCCCGGGTGCAACAGACCGGCACCAATGGCAACGCCTACGGCGCCGGCCGCCATGGAACCTTTCAGGAAGGTCCGGCGGGTGTCGATTTCACTCATGGAGTATCTCCTCGAATCTTTGGGAAACGTAACGGTGCGGCGGAACGACAAGCGCCCGCACGAACGCTGTTACAGCGTATAGATGTATTCGACGACCTTGTCGATCTGGTCTTCACTCATAGCGCCGTATTTGCCAAACGCCGGCATCAATGTATCCGGGTAGTATTTGGTCATGTCCCAGACCATGTCGCGCAATTTGGCTTTATCGGGGAAACGGGCCTGCATGGCGACGAGCGGTGGACCGATGTCGCCGGGGCTCTCGCCGTCACCCATCATGTGACAGGCAAGACAGTTGCCGATCTTGCGGTCGGTTGCCAGCTTCTTGCCTTCCTCAGCGGCACCTTCGGCAAAGCCGAGTGACGGTGCCAGTGTCGCTGCGAGAGCGATCGCGACGGCGGAAGCCTTCAGGTGCAGCGCGGATTTCCGCATGGTGCTCCTCCTCAGGGTTAGGGTTGTAGTTTCAACGGGGCTCCGGGGGCCGGGCCCACAATCTCCTCCAAGGCCCTGCAAGCATACCGCAATTCGGCCTCAAGGCAAATTTCGCAGACGATTTGACGTTGATTTCGCATGCAAGTTGCATTTTGCAACCATGAATGTCTAACCGGTCCGCTTGTCCTTTTTTTCCTCTGCCAGGACCTCGCGAACTTCCTTCAGGCGCGCGTCGATTCGTGCACGCTGATAGAAATCCACGTTCTTGAGCCCCTGTGCGAGTTCTAGTTGTCGCACTGCCGCTTCCGTATTACCCGACAGGTAATGAAACTCGGCCTGGAACAGGTATCCGTCGGCAAGGTCGTTGGCCCGGCTGGCTGCATCCGCCGCCAGCCGATAGACCTCTACCCCACCATAGCCATCTTCTATGAGACGGGAGAGCACCCTGCGGGCCTCGGCGGGCTCGTTCACGGCCAGCAGGGCCCGTGCGTAGGGCACGGCGAGCACCGGGTTGCCGGGATGGGTGGCAATCGCGCCGGCGAGAAGGTTCCGCGCCTGGGCGAAATTGCCGCGTGCAAACGCGACTTCCCCACGCAGCGCGGCGATCGTGGGTTCGTCGGGAAGCCGGCGGGCGAGCGAGGCGGCCTCTGCCTCGGCTTCGTCATGGCGTCCGGCCCTCGACAACGCGAGGGCCAGCCCGTAGCGGGCGGCGTCGGCATTTCGGTGTCGCCCGGACTCCAGCGCCGCGCGGCGCTGCGATACGGCCAGGTCGGTGCGGGTCTCGTCGGCCAGCGCGATGCGCTCGCGCACAATGAAAAATTCGAGTTCGCTTTCGGTCTGCTTGTACGGGTAGGTTTCGGCCCGGGCCCTGGTGTCGGCCACGCGATTGGAGGTGATGGGGTGGGTCAGCAGGTACTCGGGCAGCTTGGTCTGCTCGATCTGGGTCGCACGCTGCATCTGTTCGAGAAAGGCCGGCATCGAGCGGGGATCGAACCCCGTTCCGGCAAGCAGGGCAAGCCCGATCCGATCCGCTTCCTGTTCGTTGGCGCGCGTGAAATTGATCTGCTGCTGCAGGGCGCCGGCTTGCACGGCGGCCGCTGCCGCAATCCCACCCGAGGCCCCCGCCGACATGCCGAGCGCGATCGCGGCTATCAGCGCCGCCGCAGTCGGCAGGGCCATCTGACTCGCCAGCTCGAACCGCCGCGAGAGGTGGTTCTGGGTCACGTGGGCAATCTCATGCGCGAGCACGGCCGCGAGTTCACCCTCGGTCTGCGCGGTCGTGATCAGGCCCGTGTGCACGCCGATGTAGGCTCCGGGTCCGGCGAAGGCATTGATTGTCGGATCTAGCAGTACAAAGAAGGTGAAACCCCGCAACGGGTCTTCGGCATGGGCGGCCAGCCGCGCCCCGAGGCGTGCGACGTAGTCGGCGATCACCGGGTCCTCGATGACCTTCGCGCGGCGGCGGATCTGGCGCATGAACTCGCGCGCGAGCTTGGCATCGTCCGCTGCCGTGTACACGGTGGACGAGGAATCGCCCATGTCCGGCAGCCGGATACGTTCGTCGTCGGCCAGCGCCGGATCGGCGCCGCCGGCAACGCACAGCAGCGCGCCGCAAAGGCAAGAACGCAATGGCTGGCTGACGGTCACGCCGGGATGGACCTCGCGGCCGGGCAACGGTTCCGCCAAGCTTATCAGCGACCCCGGGCCGGCGGTCCGCAACGCGACCGTCCGGGAAAGCTTGAGAGCGGTTTCAATCAGCCGTTCAGCTGGATGCGCTGTCCCCAGGGCACCCTTTGCCGCCCCTTGACCAGCCACAGCACGGGGTAGTTGGGCGCAAGCGGCGGAAATTCTCCGACGGCATCCGTGAAGTAGACGAGCAGGTCCGGCGCGCGATCCTGGCCGGCGAGCCACTCGAATGCCGGCGTGAAGCGTGTGCCGCCACCACCACCGAGGCGCTCCGGAAGTTTCAGTGGCTCCCACGGTTCGAATAGCCATGGCCCGTCGCCGCAGATCTCGGCGTCGCAGGCGATCAACGTGACTCGCGCTCGAAGAAGGCCCTTCAACGCATTGATTTCAGAAAGGAACTCGTCCAGCTCCGCACGTGTGATGGAGCCCGAGGTGTCAACGGTCACAGCGACATTGATCTCGCTGGAGCGCAGCGACGGGAGGATCGCGCTGCCCTCACGGCGGGACGGGCGCATGTAGCTGTAGTCGTCGCGTGCGTGCGGCGTCATGTAGCGCGCCAGCAGCATGCGCCACGGCAACTGTGGCTGCAGCAGGTGGTCGAGCATCCGCGCGAGTGCGCCGCCGAGCTTGCCGGCCGCAAGGGCCTGCTGTGCGGCGCCGGCCATGCGCTGCTGCCACTGGACGGACAGCGTGTCGGCCTCGTCCGGCGCGAGTGGTGGAGGTGGCGCGCCGGAGCCGGAGCGCTCCTCGTCGGGCTCGTGTTTTGGCCCATCGCCACCGGGTTCGTTTCCGCGCGGTGGGGCTTCGCCGCGGCCTTCGCTCTGTGGTGTTTCGTCCCAGAGGTGCTGGTCGTGGGTCTCAACGTCTTCGAGATCGTCCGTGTACGGATAGATCTCCTCCGCCGTCATGCCGGCGAAGCTGGGCTCGTGCAGGATGCCCGGCGGTGGTTCGAGTCCGTCGTCGATCAGCAGCGGATTCACGGCGAAGTCGCAGGCCACGTCCCAACGGTGTTTGAGACGGTGACCACGGCGCGCGAAGTGCGACAGGGCGCAGTGCAGGGCCTCGTGCGCGAGGGCGAACTGGGTCTGGGACAGGCTCAGGCTGTCAATGTATTCCGGGTTGAAGTAAAGCTTGCGCGCGTCGGAAGCCGTTGTTTCGCACCAGTCGCCGGCCGCTACCAGCGGCAGGCGCAGCACTAGGGCGCCGAGAAACGGTTTGTCGAGGATCAGGCGTGTGCGCGCCGCGGCGAGTTTGGTCTCGATCGCCTCGGGCTTCATCAGCGACCGTCGTAGAGCATCACGTCGGCGATGCTCTTTGCCCAGGACTGGAACTGCGGCACCTCGAAGAGATCCGCACCCACGGCACGGTGCATGTCCGACACGAGCATGACGCCCATCTCCTTTTGCGGGAACCGCGCGGCGTAGTCGAGTATGTGGCCGAGCACGGTCCGTGCGTTGGACTCGCCGCGTGCGCGGATCGCCCGGCCGACGAGCGCCGCGGCGACCGCGTACTGAAGATCGATCTCCCTGGGTACCGCGATCTCTTCGCCACGCACGATGGCGTCCAGGTCCGGCATTTTCTCCAGGTTTTGGTGGAAGGCGTTCAGCTCGATGCCGGCCGCGGGACCGACGCAGGCCTGCAAGGCCCCTTGCAGCAGGTCCGGCCGGTCGGCGAATTTCGCCATGGCGCGGTGCGCGAATTCCCAGGAGCGCGGCGAGGGGAACGCAACCGGGTTGTGCGCGGGGTCGAAATCGAACAGCAGCTCGGGCCGGAACCGCAGGAATGCGATCACCGTTTCGCTGATCGAGTTCGCATAGGCCCAGGCGACCCAGTCGTCCAGATTGGTTTCGAACTCGAAGTGCGAGAAACGGTTCGCCAGCGGCGCCGGCATCGTGTAGGTCACGCCGCGGTCGCCCTGACGGTTGCCGGCCGCGAAGATCGCCCAGCCACCCGGCACCTCGTAGGCACCCAGCCGACGGTCCAGGATCAGCTGGTAGGCGGCCGCCGAGACGCTTGGCGAGGCCGAAGTCAGCTCGTCTAGGAACAGGATGCCCTTCGGACCGTGGCGGCCCGTGTCGGGCAGCATGGCCGGCACCGCCCACTCGACCAGGTCGCCGGCCCTAAACGGGATTCCGCGCAGGTCCGAGGGTTCCATCTGCGACAGGCGAATATCAATGACCGGCGCGCCGTGGCGGGCGCCGATCTGGGCGACGATCTGCGACTTGCCGACGCCCGGCGGGCCCCAGAGCATCACGGGCGTGTGATGGCCGGCGTCGGCGCTGGAGAATTCCCGGTCGAGGACGGTTGCGAGCTGGGCTGGACGCATTGATTCAGATCACGGTCGTGAGATTGCGCTTCATTAGCAAAGCAAAGTATTCTAATGCGCTGCCCGACTGCGCGGCCAGCGCGCTCGACGAGCGCCAAACGGCAGCGGGCGTCGCGCCCGCGCGGATCATGCGCCTGACAACCACAGGCGTGCCGACAACGATCTGCGTTACTGCGCGGCAGCATGGCCCCCATCCGCCTGCGGCTTGCGGTTGGCCACACGACAATCCGGACGAGCGGAGCTGCATTCGCAAGGCGGCGCCGATCTGGTGTTCCAAAACGATTACGCGGAGACAACACAACGATGGTTGACCAGACCTACTACGACGCAGTCACGCAGATGGAAGAAATGGGCGTTGACCAGCAGTACATGATCGGCTGGATGTCGGGTTATCTGCAGAACCCGAAGGTCGAAGAACAGCGCGTCACCGAGGCCTATGAGGCCGGTTATTCGGATGGCGAGGAGCGTTCGACCGACAACTTCGAGAACTGGATCAAGAAGTGATTCGGGCGGCGCAGCCGGTGGGTTGCGCCAGTCAACGTCCAGAAACGAAAAAGGCGGCCGCGAGCCGCCTTTTTTGTGGCCGAGTTTCGCGGTGCGTCAGGACAACAGATCCGTCAGCGCCTTGCGCAGGCGCTCGTCGACGGCCGGCGCGTCGATCTCCATGACCTGATCGATCGCCCATTTGTTGGTCTGGTCGCTGCCCATGATGCCGAGAATCTTCTGCCCGAGCAGGTGCAGAAACGAGTAGGCCGGGCCGTCATCGTCGTAACCGTAGTCGGCGTATTCTCCGGCGCGCTCATTGAGCGTCGCGATGAAACCGCTGCGATAGTCGCCGGGGCCGAACAGATCAATCGCGTTGTCCTCCACGTGCTCGGCAACGCGTCGTGCAAAGGCCTCGATGAACACGCGACGGTCGCCGTCGTCGTAACCCATGCGATGCACGAGCCGATCCGCGATCTGTACGCAGAACGCGAGATATTCGCAGATCACGGCGACGCGCTGGCCATCGGTGCGATAGACGAAGTCCTGGCCGTGCAGGTTCTTGGCCTTGTCCAGCGCGAGTCGCCAGGCGATGAACGCCAGCGCGCCGGCGGCGTCGTGCAGGGATTTGTCGGCCGCCTCGTTGCGTTGCGAGTCGTGCCAGCGGCTCTTGATGCGAATCGCCATTTCTTGAAGCGCCTTGGGGTTTGCCCACCGGGCGTGTATTGTACCGCCCGGGCTGTCCGCCCGAGCCATGCCTGCGCCCATGTCTGACGGCGTCTCCCGAACCGATCCCGACGTTCGCCTCGCGACCCTGCGTGGCGCCGTTCAGCACAACTGCAACATCGCCGACGCGCATTCGACCTCGCGTTACTCGATGTGCGTTTACCTCATGAAAATGCGGGAATATTACCGCTGGGCGCAGGGCCTGGCGTTCACCGCGTCGCTGCCGAACGAGGCAGTCGGGCAATGGCTCGCCGAGCGCGAGGCCGAACTCGAGGACCTCGAAGCCGAGCCGTTTGCCCCGGTCGTGATCGGTGCCGAGGACTTCGACCCGTTTGACGATGTAGGCATCAACGCGGCACTGGATCGTGATGGCCTTGTCTACAGCGGCGGTTACGGCTCGGGCGCACTCGCGCATTTCTTTCTCGGCGAGCGTGAGTCCACGGAACAGCGCGACGGCTACACGGTGCATACCGTCGGGCGAGAGTACGCACGCGATCTCACGTCGCCGCCGGCGATGACGCGCGACGAGGTCATCTATATCCGCCGGGAATCCCTGCAACGCATGCTCTGGGAACGCCTGGAGGTCTGGCGCTGGAGCCGTCCGGATTCCGCGCTGGGCCGGGCATTCGCGTTCTACGATTTTGACGACGACTTCGACGAATCGCTCGAACGTCTGACCCGCAGCGAGCTCGACACGCTGCGTCGCCACGAAATCGGCGAGGTTCGTGCCGGCCGTCTGCTCGGTGAATTCTGGCCCGAGCTGCTTTGTTCGCTGCCGCGTTCACGTGCCGAGATCATGCTGCGCGCCGTGCGCGACCACCTCGCCGATTGCCTCGAAACCCTGCCTGCGCTGATCGATGCCGACGACGCCGCCCGGCTGCACTTCTGGTTTGGCGGCCTGACCGGAATGCGCAAGGAGATTTTTCCGGCGCTGTGGCGAGGCTACGAGGCATGGCGCGAGGGCGGGGGGATCAGGTCGCTTCGAGACACCGTCGGGCGCGGGCGCGAGCACTGGCTGGACATCGGGATACGCTGTGTCGAGTTGTATCGCGATGATCCGGCGGCGGCGGATGCGGGGATCGTCGCGACCATCGAAGCGTCCCGTCTGTGAGCGTTGACGGGCGCAAGGCGCCGGACGCGTTACCGGCGGGTTGGCTGGAACTTGCCCCGGGAAGCTTCGTGTTCGAGCGCCGCGGCGCCCTCACCGCGGAGCAATGCAGCGAAATGATCCGCCGCTTCGAGGACAAGCTCGAACAGCAGTATCCGGGCCGCATCGGCCAGCAGGCCGATCACGACGCGTCCATCAAGCGCTCGACGGATCTGGTCGTCAGCGGCAAGCCGGACTGGAAGGACGTCGACGGCTGGCTGTTCGGGTCGCTGGGCCGGTCGATGCGCGAATTCCGCGCGGCCTACCCGTTCTTCAAGGGCCCATTCAAGGACATGGGCTACGCCATCCAGCGTACGGACCCCGGCGAGTTCTACCACTGGCATATCGACGGCGGCAGCCACCAGTTTGCCTATCGGCAGCTCGTCGCGGTCTGGTATCTCAACGACGTGCCGGGACCCGGCGGCGAAACGGAGTTCCTGTACCAGGGCATCCGGGTGCGCCCCGAAGCAGGCAAGCTGATCGTGTTTCCGCCGTTCTGGACCCACGAGCACCGCGGCGTGACCCTGGAGGCCGGGGTGAAGTACATCGCCACGACCTGGGTCGTGTTTGGCTGACGCGCCTACGATCCGCGAACCCGGCACGCCGGCGGAATGGAGCGCCTACTACGCGCTGCGCTGGCAGGTGTTGCGACAGCCTTGGAAACAGTCGCCGGGCAGCGAACGCGATGAGGACGATGCCGAGGCCTGGCACCGCGCGGCGTTCGATGTTGCCGGCACACTCGTGGGTTGCGCGCGTCTGCATCGGCGCGCGGACGGGCAGGCCCAGGTCCGCTATATGGCCGTGGCCGAATCCGGGCGGGGCAGGGGCGTTGGCGGCATGCTTCTGGCCGAGCTGGAAAGGGTTGCCGGCGGTCAAGGGTTCACCAGCATCGTGCTTGAGGCACGCACGAACGCCGTCGGCTTCTACGCGCGTGCGGGATATCACGACGACGGGCCGGGACACCGGCTGTTCGGTGAAATCGAGCATCGCGTAATGAAAAAGACTATAAATCATTAAGTAACGTTGGATTTATGAAGCGATTGCTCAGCGTCGTCGAACTCGGCGGCTATCCGAATTTCACGCCGCTGTACCAGCGGCACGGGTACACGGTCGATGCGGTTGCAAGCGTGCGCAAGGCCACCGCGCAGATCCGCAAGACCATGCCGGATGTCGTAGTGGCCGAGTTCAACTTTCAGTCCGATTTTCGCGACCGCACCAGTTCGCTCGAGACCCTGCTCGCCACGCTGGAGCGATTTGGCGGCGCCCGGTCAATCGTGTTCTACGACCAGGAATACGCCCACCAGCTCGAGCGGCTCACGGCGCGCTTCCCCATCGACCACCTGTTGCCGTTTCCCGTGGCCGAGGCCGATGTGGGCGCAGCACTTGAGGCGATCGCCGCCGGCGGCTGATCCGGATCAACACCGGCACCGGTCGGCTCCGGCAAGCTGACGGAACCATCTTCGATCCGGGTTCCGCTCATGGCCGACCGCAAGTTCCAGATGCGCTGCAACTGCCGCTACGAAGGCAGCGACAACGCGCCCGTTGCGAACCGGACCGAGATCCTGACCGCTGAGGGCTGGACTCCGTTTGAACTCGGTCCACAGGTGCCGGGTTTTCTGATGTTCGTCTACGCGATTCTGAACTGTCAGCACCTGTACATGCGTACCAATGCGGCCGAGCGCGGGTTCGTGCTGAGCAGTGCAAGCGGCACGATTGACGTTCTGACCGCAGAAGACTGGCGCATGAAACGGCTGCACATTCGCTTCGAAGGACAACTCGCTTCGGGCGCGCCAAGTTCCGACGATATCGCCTACATCGTCGAGCGCATGCGGCACTGTCCGGCCTCGGTCAATCTGCTGGAGCCGCCCGATACGCAGACCGAACTGCGTCTAGCAGGCTGTTGAAATTCTCATTTCGACAGCCTGATATCGCGAGACACGGACGTCTCGCCCGAAAATCGAACATGCAAGTGTTTGATTTTCGTGAGCAACCGAAAACTACGCTTTTCGGTTGCGACGTTGAAAAGGCCATGGATGGGCCTTTTTCAACGACCTACTAGGACCTGCCTGAATCCCGGGTGCCGGCAAGCCGCCAGGCAACTCAGTCGGGATACGGTTTCAGCTGCGTCCCTTGCGGCCGGGTCGAGTTTCCCTCTGGATGTGCGGCCTGCGCCTGCGGCGACAGCTGCACCGTGCTCGCTGCGCCTTGCCGGCGTTCAAGGATCGCCATGGTCTCGACGGCGGGGCGTCTTCAGACCGGTTCCGGCGTGGGTGCGCTTGACGCTCCCGGGCCCCGCGGGTCTAATAGCCGGCCTGCATTTTTGGCGAGCCTGCCAGTTGGGTGAGCGCCGGTGGCCTTAAGGCCATCGAAAGCCATTTAACATGGCTTTCGAAGGTGCGAACGACCGGCCGTGGATGGCCGGGCCGGGCGACGCTACAGGGATGTAAGCACAGCAACGCAGTTTTGCCGAATACGGCCAGGTAGCTCAGTTGGTAGAGCAGCGGACTGAAAATCCGCGTGTCGGTGGTTCGATTCCGCCCCTGGCCACCACCTTACTTCCCCGTAATAGACCCGCTGCGCAATGCACGCGTGCGCCTGCAATCCCGTCGCGCTGCGTGGTCTCAGCCGCGTTCAGTCGAAGCTGTAATGCTTTTTTATCGGCTCGCGGATGTCCCAGGTACAGCTCAGGCCTTTGGCGAAGGTCACGAGGTCGCCGGCGCCGAGTTCCACCGGCTCGCCGCCATCCGGTGTCACGATCACGTGGCCCTTGAGGATGTAGCAGGTCTCCTGTGCATCGTAGGTCCACGGAAACACCGAGACTTCCTTCTCCCAGATCGGCCAGTCATCCACGCCCATGACATCGAGCTTGCCAGGGGCGGGGCGGCGTTCGTAGAGGATCGGTTGCATTGGGGTGTCCTAGCGAAGGGCGGTCCAGTGTAGCTGAGGGGCGATTGAACAGGCTGTTGAAATTGTCTTTTCAACGGCCTGTTAACGCGAGACAGGGACGTCTCGCCCGAAAATCGAACACACAAGTGTTTGATTTTCGTGAGCAACCGAAAACCGCGCTTTTCGGTTGCGATGTTGAAAAGGCCATGGATTGGCCTTTTTCAACAACCTGTTAAGCTCCAACCGCGATGCGTGAAATGGTCGCTGGCTCAGGCCTGCCGCCGCAGTCCGGCCTGCTCGAGGATGCTGGTTGCGAGTTCCTCGATCGACATCTGCGTGGAATTGAGCACCGGCACGCCCAGGCGCTTGAAAATCGCATCGGCCTGGCGGACCTCGCGGCGACATACCTCCAGACTCGCGTAACGGCTGTTCGGGTAACGTTCCTGGCGGATCGCGGCGAGGCGTTCCGGGTCGATCGTGAGGCCGAACAGCTTGGCCCGATACGCGAGGACCTGCGCCGGCAGCCCGCCGCGTTCGAAGTCGTCGTCGGTCAGCGGGTAGTTCGCGGCCTGAATGCCGAACTGCATGGCGAGATACAGACTCGTCGGGGTCTTGCCCGAGCGTGACACGCCAATCAGTACGACCGCCGCTTCCTCGAGTTCCTTCGGGCGCAGGCCGTCGTCATGGGCAAGTGCGTAGTTGATGGCGTCCACGCGCCGTGCATAGGCCCCGTTCGTGCTCATGTTGTGCGAATGGCCGACAATCGGCGCGGCCTTTGCGCCCAGCGCGGCCTCCAGCGGGTGGATGAAGGTCTCGAGCACGTCGAGCACGACCCCGCCGCAGGCGTCGACGACCTCGCGTACCGCCGGGTCGACGATCGAGGTCAGCACGATCGGCGGTTCGCCGTCGCCGAGACTGCGCCGGATCCGGTCAGCGGCGAGTTCGGCCTTCGGCCGGTTGTCAATGAACGGCAGGGTCTGGGTGCGGAACTCGAAGTCCGGGAACTGGGTGAGCAGGGCGCGGCCGAGGCGCTCGACGGTGAGTCCGGTCGAGTCGGAGACGAAATAGACTTGCCTTTGCATTGAATCATCCAATGAGATTTTTCGTTTTCATTACTTTACTCTGAGCCACAACAAACTCCAGGGGTAGTGCCGTGTCCGATCTGTATGTCATCCGATTCTCCGAACTCGGCATGGGGGATGTGCCCCGCGTCGGCGGCAAGAACGCCTCGCTGGGCGAGATGCTCAGTGGCCTGGCGCAGTCCGGCGTGCAGGTGCCGGACGGATTTGCGACCACGGCGCATGCGTTCTGGGAGTTCCTGAACCATTCCGGGCTCAAGGCCGATATCGACGCGCGCCTCGCCGGGCTCGACGTGGACGATGTCAACGCACTGGCGGCCGCCGGTCGCGAGATCCGCGAACGGGTGCTGGGTGCCGAACTGCCGGTCGCGCTGCGTGAGGCCATCGAACAGGCCTGGGGCGAACTGACCGGCGGGGATGCCGCGATGCCGCTCGCGGTGCGTTCGTCGGCGACCGCCGAGGATCTGCCCGAGGCCTCGTTCGCCGGCCAGCAGGAAACCTTCCTGAACATCGCCGGGCTCGACAATGTCATCGAGGCGGTGCGGCACGTGTTTGCCTCGCTCTACAACGATCGGGCGATTGCCTACCGCGTGCACCACGGCTTCGACCACGCGGAGGTTGCACTGTCGGCCGGTGTGCAGCGCATGGTGCGCTCCGATCTGGCGGCCAGCGGTGTCATGTTCACGCTGGACACCGAGTCCGGATTTCGCGATGTGGTGTTCATCACCGGTTCGTACGGGCTCGGCGAGGCGGTCGTGCAGGGGGCCGTGAACCCCGACGAGTTCTATGTCTACAAGCCAAACCTCGACGCGGGCCGTCCCGCGATCCTGTCGCGAAACCGTGGCGGCAAGGCCCTGAAGATGGTGTTCACCGATCAGACGGCGGCCGGCCGCTCGATCGCCACCGTCGATGTGGACCCTGCCGATCGCCTGCGTTTCTCACTGACCGACGTGGAAGTCGAACAGCTCGCGCGCCACGCAATGGCGATCGAGGCGCACTACGGCCGTCCGATGGACATCGAGTGGGGCAAGGACGGACGCGACGGCCAGCTTTACATCCTGCAGGCCCGCCCCGAGACCGTAAAGGCGCGCGAGACAGCCGGGACCGAGCAGCGCTACACCCTGCACGGGCGTGGCACGGCGCTGGTCGAGGGCCGGGCGATTGGTCAGCGCATTGCCGACGGACCAGTGCGGTTGATTTCCAGCGCGGCCGAAATGGATCGCGTCGAGCCCGGCGACATCCTCGTCACCGACATGACCGATCCGGACTGGGAGCCGGTCATGAAGCGCGCCGCCGCGATCGTCACGAATCGCGGTGGCCGCACCTGTCATGCCGCGATCGTTGCACGCGAACTCGGCCTGCCGGCGATCGTCGGCTGCGGTGACGCCAGCGAACGGCTTATGGACGGCACCGAGGTGACGGTGTCCTGCGCCGAGGGCGATACCGGTTACGTGTATGCCGGGCGGCTGGACTGGGAGGTTCGCGAACTGTCGACCGGCACCCTGCCGCAACCGCCGGTGCGCATCATGATGAACGTCGGCAACCCGGAACGTGCGTTTGCGTTTCGGGCGATTCCGAACGCGGGCGTTGGTCTCGCGCGGCTCGAATTCATCATCAACAACCGGATCGGTGTCCACCCGCGGGCAATTCTCGACCATCCGAACCTGCCGGATGATCTGCGCGAGACGATCGATCAGCACACCAGCGGCTATGCAAGTCCGCGCGAGTTCTACGTTTCGCGCATCGTCGAGGGCGTTGCAACGATTGCCGCGGCATTTCATCCGAACCCGGTCATCGTGCGGCTTTCGGACTTCAAGTCGAACGAGTACGCGAACCTGATCGGCGGTGAACAGTACGAGCCACACGAGGAAAACCCGATGATCGGTTTCCGTGGCGCCTCGCGGTATGTATCGAAGGATTTTCGCCCATCGTTCGCGCTGGAATGCGAAGCGATGCGGCGGGTGCGCAACGACATGGGGCTGACCAACGTCGAACTCATGATTCCCTTCGTGCGCACGCTGGAGGAGGCGCATGGTGTCATCGAGGTGCTGGAAGCGGAAGGACTGCGCCGCGGCGACAACGGGTTGCGCATCGTCATGATGTGCGAGCTGCCGTCGAATGTCGTGCTTGCCGAGCGCTTCCTGGAAGTGTTCGACGGGTTTTCAATCGGCTCGAACGACATGACCCAGCTCACGCTCGGGCTGGATCGCGACTCCGGTCTCGTCGCGCATGTGTTCGATGAGCGCAATCCGGCGGTGCTCGCAATGCTGCGTCAGGCGATTCGTGCCTGCAAGAAGGCCGGACGCTACGTCGGCATCTGCGGGCAGGGTCCGTCGGACTATCCGGAACTCGCCGAGTGGCTGGTCGCGCAGGGGATCGACAGCATTTCGCTGAACCCCGACACGGTGATTTCCACCTGGCAGAGACTGGCGGAAACGTCCACGCGCTGAATCGGGAACCGTGGCCGGCCACACGGCCGGCCACTGCTGTGTCACTTCAGGATGAAAGTGACCTTCAACGTGACGCGATATTCCTTCACGACGCCGTCTTCGACGGTGACCTGCTGATCCTTGACCCAGGCCGCGGTTACGCCCTGCAGGGTCTTCGACGCGCGCTTGACGCCCTTGCGCACGGCGTCCTCAAAGCTCTTGTCGGATGAAGCGATGATCTCGGTGACTTTGGCGACGGACATGTTCAAGACTCCTTCGAAGTTGGAGTTTCAAGCATAGCAGGCGGACAGGGCCGCCTCGGGCGAGCGCTGTGTCAGTGTGTGTCAGGCAGCGATCCACGCCTCGAGCAGCGCCGCCATGTGTCGGTTCAGGACCTCGAATCGTTGCGGATCGGAAAGCACCTGGGCCGTGCTCTGAACATACTTCGCCGGCACCATCTCGTCCGCGCAGTTCACCGTGAGCGCGGTCGCGGATTCGACTGTCGTCTCCAGGTGAAACTGCAACGCCAGTACGCGATCGCCCAGCGCGAAGGCCTGGTGCGCACAGGCGTCGGATCTCGCCAGCCACACGGCATCATTCGGCAGATCGAACGTATCGCCATGCCAGTGAAACACCGCGTCGCGTGCGGGCAGGGCGCGACCGAGCGGATGGCTGCCGGCCTGCGGTGTGGACGTGATGTCGAACCAGCCGATCTCGCGTTCGGCGTTGCGGTACACGCGCGCGCCCATGGCCGCCGCGATCTGCTGGGCGCCCAGACAGACCCCCAGCACGTGCCGCCCGTTGCGGATCGCCGAGCGAATCAGCTCACGCTCGGGCTCCAGCCATTGGTACTGATCGTTGTCGTTCACGCCCATCGGGCCGCCCATGACGATCAGCGCGTCAAACGAGTCCGATTCGGGGAGGGCCTGACCGAGGTCCAGGCGCACGGCCCCAGGTTCAATGCCGCGCGCGCGAAACCACGGCGCCATCGCGCCGAGGTCTTCGAACGGGACGTGTTGCGTATAGATGATTCGCATGATCGTTTTATCGGGTTACAGGCGTGCGGAAGGGGGGCGTGACAGAAGCTACGCAGCCGAGGGTACCTGGATCAGATTGCGTGCCTCACTCAGCACGAACTCGCGGAATGCGTCAGCGACCGCGGAGAACCGTTTCCCGCGCCGGTGCACGATGTGCCACTGGCGCATGATCGGAAAGCCCTGGACATCGAGAATGACCAGCCGCTCGAGCAACAGCTCGACCTCGACGGTGTGGACCGACAGCACCGAGACACCGAGCCCGGCCTGCACCGCCTGTTTGATCGCCTCGTTGCTGTTCATCTCCATGCACAGGGGAAACGCCGTCATGCCGTGCTGGGCGAAAAAGCGCTCGTGCGCCGCGCGCGTGCCCGAACCCCGCTCGCGGGCGATGAACGTCTCCGTGCTCAGGCGTTCGAGCGAGATCGCGCGTTCCCCGGCGAGGGGGTGATCCGGCGGGGCGAGCACGACCAGCGGGTTGTCCAGAAACGCGTGCGCCTCGATGTCCTGCGCGGATTCCGGCGGCTGACCCATGATCGCGAAATCCGTGGTGTTCGAGGTCAGGGCCTTCAGCAGATTCTCGCGGTTGGTGATTTCGATGTTCACCGTGATGCCGGCGTGCCGGCGGTTGAACACGCCAAGCAGGGTCGGCACGAAATAGTTCGCCGTGCTCGCGGCCGTCAGTTGCAGGCGACCGGTCTGGAGGCCGTGCCGCTCCTCTAGGACCATGCGCAACTCGTCGATCTGGTTGGCGATCGCCACGCTGTAGCGATAGACCTCGCGGCCGGTCTCGGTGAGCTGGATCTGTTTGCCCAGCTGGTCGAACAGCGGTTCGCCGACCTGCTGTTCCAGCTGCTTGATCTGCATGGACACCGCGGGCTGGGTCAGGAACAGCTCCTCGGCAGCGCGCGTGAAGTTCAGATGCCGGGCGGCCGCTTCGAATACACGCAGCTGGCGCAGGGTGATGTTCACTTAGAAAGGCTTAGGGTAGGGGGGTAAACCATAATCCTATCTAATATCGTCGATCAGTTAAATTGATTTTTATTGATGGGTCGGGCTCGGCTAAGGTGTCCGTCCTTGCACAACCAAGACGCCTGCCTTGCCGGTGGGCATACCCGGGCGGGCGCTCGCTCACCCGTTTTCTACCCTACGAGTTAGGAGTCCACGATGGCCAAGAAATACGACGCGGGCGTAAAAGAGTACCGCGAGACATACTGGATGCCGGATTACACGCCGAAGGACACCGACATCCTGGCGTGCTTCAAGATCACCCCGCAGCCGGGCGTGCCGCGCGAAGAGGCCGCTGCGGCGGTCGCCGCCGAGTCGTCGACCGGCACCTGGACCACGGTCTGGACCGATCTTCTGACCGATCTCGACTACTACAAGGGTCGCGCCTACGCCATCGAAGACGTGCCGGGTGACGATTCCTGCTATTACGCATTCGTCGCCTATCCGATCGACCTGTTCGAGGAAGGCTCCGTCGTCAACGTGTTCACCTCGCTGGTCGGCAACGTGTTCGGCTTCAAGGCCATCCGTGCCCTGCGCCTGGAAGACGTACGCTTCCCGGTCGCCTACGTCATGACCTGCAACGGCCCGCCGCACGGCATCCAGGTCGAGCGCGACATTCTCAACAAATACGGTCGCGCGCTGCTCGGCTGCACCATCAAGCCGAAACTGGGTCTGTCCGCGAAGAACTACGGCCGTGCCGTGTACGAATGCCTGCGTGGTGGTCTGGACCTGACCAAGGACGACGAGAACATCAACAGCCAGCCGTTCATGCGCTGGCGCCAGCGTTTCGACTTCGTGCAGGAGGCTGTCAACAAGGCCGAGGCCGAGACCGGTGAGCGCAAGGGCCACTATCTGAACTGCACCGCGTCGACTCCGGACGAGATGTTCAAGCGTGCCGAGCACGCCAAGGAACTGGGTGCGCGCATCATCATGCACGACTACCTGACGGGTGGCCTGACCGCCAATACCGGTCTGGCCCAGTGGTGCCGCGACAACGGCATGCTGCTGCACATCCACCGCGCCATGCACGCCGTGCTCGACCGCAACCCGCACCACGGCATCCACTTCCGCGTGCTGGCCAAGGCGCTGCGCCTGTCCGGTGGTGACCACCTGCACTCCGGTACCGTCGTCGGCAAGCTCGAGGGCGACCGCGAGGCGACGCTGGGCTGGATCGACCTGATGCGCGATTCCTACGTCAAGGAAGACCGCAGCCGAGGCATCTTCTTCGACCAGGACTGGGGTTCGATGCCGGGCGTGTTCCCGGTCGCCTCCGGCGGTATCCACGTGTGGCACATGCCGGCGCTGGTGACGATCTTCGGCGACGATGCCTGCCTGCAGTTCGGCGGCGGCACGCTGGGCCATCCGTGGGGCAACGCCGCGGGAGCCGCGGCGAACCGCGTCGCACTCGAAGCCTGCGTCGAGGACCGCAACCGCAACGGTGTCGACGGTCTCGAGAAGCGTGGCGGGGACGTCCTGCGCGAAGCCGCCAAGCACAGCCCCGAGCTGGCCGCGGCGATGGAGACCTGGAAAGAGATCAAGTTCGAATTCGACACGGTCGACAAGCTGGACGTGGCGCACAAGTAAAACAGCTGCCAGCTGCCAGCAACCAGCAACCAGCTTCCAGCTTTTCCGCTGGTAGCTGGAGGCTGGCGGCTAAAGCCGAATAGATCCGTTGAACGCCGGATTCCGATCAGGTTCGGAAACGGCACAACCAGAGGTTTACGTACATGAGTGATGTTCAAGACTACAGCTCGCGTCTGTCCGATCCGAGCAGTCGCAAGTTCGAGACCCTTTCGTATCTGCCTGCGCTGACCGACGCGCAGGTCCGCTCCCAGGTGGAGTTCATCGTCAAGAAGGGCTGGAACCCGGCCATCGAGCACACCGAGCCGGAGAACGCGACGAGTTCCTACTGGTACATGTGGAAGCTGCCGATGTTCGGCGAAACCGATGTGGATGCCATTCTGGCTGAAGCGGCCGCCTGTCGCGCTGCCAACCCGAAGAATCATGTGCGTCTGATCGGCTACGACAACTACGCGCAATCGCAGGGCACCGCGCTGGTGATCTACCGCGGCAAGCCGGTCTGATCCGGCCCCGGAACAGCCGCACCTGACCGCAGCCCCTGTTCCGCCCGGCGGGGCAGGGGCTTTTTCGTTTGAGCGATCAGTACGCCAATTGAAGCTGGCCTCGACCAACGAAGAGGCTCACGCTGCAAGCCGGCGGCTGGCCGCTGGAGGCCAGACATGAGCGAACCGAACAACGACCAGTACAAGATCAGCGACGAACCCTATTACCGCAGCGTTGGTGACGAAGTGGCCATGTACGAGGCCGCCTATGCCGCGCGCATGCCCGTCATGCTCAAGGGGCCGACCGGCTGCGGAAAATCCCGCTTCGTCGAATACATGGCCTGGAAACTCGGCAAGCCTCTGATCACGGTGGCCTGCAACGAGGACATGACGGCATCGGACCTCGTCGGCCGGTTCCTGCTCGACATCAACGGCACGAAGTGGCAGGACGGACCGCTGACCGTGGCCGCGCGCATCGGCGCGATCTGCTATCTCGACGAGGTCGTCGAGGCCCGGCAGGATACGACCGTCGTCATCCACCCGCTCACCGACCATCGGCGCGTACTGCCGCTGGAGAAAAAGGGCGAACTGGTGCATGCGCACCCCGACTTTCAGATCGTCATTTCCTATAACCCCGGCTACCAGTCGCTGATGAAGGACCTTAAGCAGTCCACCAAACAGCGCTTTGGCGGAATGAATTTCGACTATCCCTCCAGCGAGATCGAAACGGAGATCGTCGAGCACGAGGGCGGTGTGAGCGCGGACATTGCCGGCAAGCTGGTGCAGATCGCGCAGCGTTCGCGAAACCTCAAAGGACACGGGCTGGACGAGGGCATGTCCACGCGTCTTCTGGTTTACGCCGCACAACTCATCGGCAAGGGCATCGAACCGCAGTCGGCCTGCCAGATGGCACTGGTCACCCCGCTCACCGACGACCCGGACATGCGCGACACCCTCCACGCGGCGGTAAACACCTACTTTTAGCGTGCTAACCGCAGAGACGCAGAGGACGCGGAGAACCTGGTATTGAAAGAGCCGGATCGACGCCTGAATGAGTTGACAGAGCGTGTTATCGGCGCGGCAATCGAGGTGCATAAGGCGCCTGGGCCGGGTTATTTGGAATCTGTCTACGAGGCTGCATTTGCAATTGAACTCGAACTTCGAAATGTTACTTTTGAGCGTCAACCTCAATTCAAACAAGCCTACAAAGGTCGTGAGGTGGGTATTGCCCGTCCTGATTTTTTGGTCGAGCGGGAACTGATCGTCGAATTAAAGGCTGTTGAATCTCTGTTGCCAATTCATACTGCACAGATTATTTCGTATTTGCGCACGACTGGTGTACACCTTGGCCTGCTACTAAATTTCAACGTTACGATTATGAAATCTGGTGTGCGCCGTGTGGTTTTGTCTGACTGAGTTGAACTCTGCGCACTCAGCGCCTCTGCGGTTCTATTGATGACGATTGATTTTTCCGCCTACGTTAGCTGCCTGAATCCGGACGACCACGAGCACCTCGCGGCGCTCGAGTCGTCGTATCAGGAGGCGCAGCGCGTGATGTCGCCGCGCGGGCTGGAGAACTATTTGCAGGGCATCAAGGCCATGTGCTCGCTGAACCGCGGGCAGGATCTGGTGCTGACCTACGTCCAGGAGCTGCCGATCGTCGCCAAGGAAGTCGGCGAGGATGTCGTTCCCGATATCGTCGAGTCCATGATGAAACTGGCCTCGCACACCTCCGGCAGCGTCATCACCATGGTGCTGGGCGTGATGCCGCTGGCGGCGCAGCGGCTCGGCGATGCGGAAGTCATGCGCGGGTATCTGAAGCTTCTGCATCAGCTCGCCGGCAAGGCCCCGCGGGGCCTGCGCCCGATGATGGAGAACATGGACGAGCTGCTCTCAAAGCTCACGCTGGGTGGCCTGCGCCGCTGGGCGATGTGGGGCGCGCAGGCGCATCAGCGCGATCTCGACGGACAGCTGGCCTACTACGGGCTGAAGACCGAATCCTCGCGCAGCGTCTTGCAGAAGGAGCGGCGCGGCACGCTGTTCATCGACAACCAGCGCAAGCTGAACTTTTATCTGCGCGCGCTCTGGGGCCGGGCGTTTTTCATGCGCCCGACGGCGGGCGACTATGAATCGCGGCGCGGCCTGAAGCCGTTCATCAGCGATTTTCAGATTCACCTGCCCGATGCCTTCGATCCGTTCCGTGGCATCGACGGCCTGGAGATCTATCGAGCGGCGGCCGCGCACGCCGCGGCGCACATGGTCTATACCCGCAACCCGATTTCCGCCGAGCAGCTGTCGCAGGCGCAGATGCGCTTCATCGAGCTGTTCGAGGATGCGCGCGTGGAGTACCTTGCCTACAACGAGTTTCCGGGGCTGCGCAAACTCTGGTTGAAGTTTTTCACCGCGGAACGCACGAAAGACGACGACTACGGTGAGCCGCACGAGACCATGGATCTGATGTTGCGCACGGCGCGCGCCATCATGGACCCGTCGTTTCGAGACTCGGCCGACTTCGTCAACGAGGCGGCTGCGGCGTTTCGCGCGGAACTCGCGAAAGACCCGTACAACCCGCGCATGTCCTGGATGGCGGGCGTGAATTTCTACAACCGCATCGTGGAGCGTGCCGCGATCCCGTCAGTGCGGGTGCTCTCGGAGTGGCCGATTCCGTATCGCGACGACAATCGCTACTTCTGGGATTTCGCCGAGAACATGTTCGAGAGCCGCGGCGTGGACTACATGCCGAGCAGCCAGCAGACCGTGCGCAAGTATGTCTCGGTCATGGAGATGGTCAACGAGATCAACTCCGAGCTGGTCACCGACAAGCATCAGGAGGTCTGGGTCCTCGCGACCGAATTGTTCCCATACGAAGACGATCTCGAAACCACCAAGAGTTTCAACGCGACCGAGGGTGTCGAGCCGGTTTCCGATCCCTATCACTATGCCGAGTGGGACTACCAGGTTCAGCTCGCGCGCCCGGACTGGGCAACCGTCATCGAGCGGCGCCAGGGCCGCGGCGACCCGGAACTCATGGATTCAATCCTCGAGAAACACAAACCCATCGCCTCGCGGATTCGTCACCTGATTGACCACCTGCAACCGCAGGGCATCATGCGTCGGCGCGGTTACGAGGAGGGCGAGGAACTCGACCTGAACGCCGCGGTGCGCGCAATGATCGACATCCGGCGCGGCATCATGCCGGACCCGCGCATCAACATCCGCATCACCCGGCATGTGCGCGATCTCGCGATCGTCGTGCTGATGGATTTGTCTGAATCCACCAACGAAAAGATCGGCGGTCTGACCGAAGAGGACCCCGGCTATGACGAGGCGCCGAGCGTGCTCGATCTCACGCGCGAGTCGACGGGGCTGCTGGCCTGGGCGATCGACTCGATCGGTGACAGCTTCGCCGTGCATGGCTTCGCATCGGACGGCCGCCACGACGTGCAGTATTTCCGCTTCAAGGATTTCGACAAGCCCTACGACGATGAAGCCAAGGCGCGCATGGCCGGCATGCAGGGCGGACTTTCAACCCGCATGGGCGCGGCCCTGCGTCACGCCGGCTGGCACCTCACGCAGCAGAACGCGCAGAAGCGGCTGGTGCTGCTGATCACCGACGGCGAACCGGCCGACATCGACGAACGCGATCCGCAGTATCTGCGTCACGATGCCAAGAAGGCCGTCGAAGACCTCGCCATGCAGGGCGTGCACACTTACTGCCTGACGTTGGACCCGGAAGCCGACCGCTACGTCGCGCGCATCTTCGGTGAGAACCGCTATTCCATCGTCGACGATGTGGAGCGCCTGCCGGAGCGTCTGCCGAAGGTGTTTGCGGCCCTGACCGGCTGACAGAAACCTGCTACACGCGCGGCGCGGACGAAATGGAAATCACCTTCGCGCAGGGTTCCGGTTCGGCATCGTGCTGGCGTTCGAGGATCAGCTTCATCGCACCGAGAAACGCACCGACCAGGCGGCGCTGGACCTCGTCCTGCGCCGTCTCGTAGTGCACGATGTCGACCGGTACGGATTCGTTCAGTGACGCGGGTCGCGGCGTCTGGTTCTTCTGCCAGGCGACCAGGATCATGCGGCCGCCTTCGCCGTCGCGCACCGCATAGGCCTGGCTGTCGACGAAGATCACCTCGTCGTTGGTGATCACGGCCAGAAACTGCATCTCGCGGATCGGCACGAACACGCAGTCGCGTTGGCTTCGTGAGAGCAGCAGGCGCAGTGCGTTGTAGACGTCCGCGCGCAGCGTGCTGGATTCGCGTTTGAACTCCGCCGGGCGGAAGAACGTCTGCCGCTGGTAGTGCATCCGCTCAGTGGTCGCTGTCCAGGGCCGAGTCCGGGTCCCAGCCCATCTCGTGCGCGTGCTTGATCGCCGCGGCGTAGATGCGCTGATGGCGCTCGCGCAGCTCCGGCGGCAGCTGCGAGGGCAGGTGGCCGTAGGGCGCCCAAGCCTTGGTGACCTCGCCCCACAGGGCCTCGATGCGGCCCGGCTCCCAGCCTTCGCAGGTCTCGGTCTCGGGCAGCAGCCCGAACACCCATGCGTCGCGGATGATGTTGCCGGTCTGGTTCATTCCGCCTTCCGGATCGCGGTGGATCCCGACGTACTGGCGATTCTTGGACATGCGGACGGACTCGTTTCAAAGGTTTCGGATCGCGAAATTTTATCAGCGAAGCCCGCTTGCGCGCGGATTCGTGCACGGCGCGGCCGGCGCGGGCGGTGCATGGGCATGGCCGGTGACGATGCGGCCCGAGTCTGCCCCGAAGCGGGCGCGAGCCGGTGTTCCGCCGGTATCCGCGGGCGCGTCGCTAAGCCCATGTTTTCAATCGGCAAATGCCGAACGCCCGCGCCACCCGACCGTCTGACCCAGCTTGAGCGCATGGGCCTCTCGTGGTTAAATTACCTGCCCGCCGAGTAGGAAATCCCTCCCTTCCGGGCGACACGGAGCCAGAAGCTGTGAAAACGAATCTGCAACCGGTGCCCGGTAGCGAAGAAATTGCCGATGTGCAGGGCAGCGCCGACACGCGCCGCCTGCCGATCCAGAAGGTCGGCATCAAGGACATCCGCCACCCGGTCCGTGTTCGCGATCGCTCCGAGGGCGAGCAGCACACCGTGGCCACGTTCAACATGTACGTGAACCTGCCGCACAACTTCAAGGGCACGCACATGTCGCGCTTCGTGCAAATCCTGCACGCCCATGAGCGCGAAGTCAGCGTGCAGTCGTTCAAGCAGATGCTCAACGAGGTCGCCGAGCGGCTGGAGGCCGAAGTCGGTCACATCGAGATGCGCTTCCCGTACTTCGTCGAAAAGCGCGCGCCGGTCAGCGGCATCCGCAGCCTGATGGATTACGACGTTACATTCATCGGCGAGGTGCGCGACGGCCAGCCGTCGATGTTCATCCGCGTCGTGGTGCCGGTCACGAGCCTGTGTCCGTGCTCGAAAGAGATTTCAGAATACGGTGCGCACAACCAGCGTTCGCATGTCACGGTCACCGCGCGCACCAACGGCTTCGTGTGGCTCGAGGAACTCATTGACGTCGTGGAAGGAGAGGCCTCCTGCGAGGTCTACGGCCTGCTCAAACGCCCGGACGAAAAGCACGTCACCGAGCGCGCCTACGAAAACCCGAAATTCGTCGAAGACCTCGTTCGTGATATCGCCCGCAAACTGAACGACGATGCGCGCATCCGTTCGTTCATGGTCGAGGCCGAGAACTTCGAGTCCATCCACAACCACTCCGCCTACGCGCTGATCGAGCGCGACAAGGACGCCGAAGAAGCCGGGGTCTGAGCCCGCGGCCCGCACCTGAAGGGTGAAGGGAGCCTTCACCGGCCCGCCAGCGAGATTCAGATCAGGTCAGCGTCGCGCCCATCCGGGCCTGACTGGCTTGTATGTTCATTTGTCGTTGTCTGGCAGGACTAGCAGACGCTCGCTGCGCCACACACGGATAACATGAACGGACGACTCCTCCCGCAGATACACAATGCGAAAGGGCGGGTGAATCAGCTCCCGAACTGAAGTGGTGTTCAGTTCTGGAACAATCCTTCCGAGATCGGGATGGGTTTCCAGAAGCTCGATTTGCGCGAAGATTTCCCTTTGGAATTTTTCCCCGATTTGGGGAACCGCTTCCGTCGCGTAGTACTCTTTAACCGACTCGAGATCGTCGAAAGCCGATCGAGTAACGACGACCTTCATTCAACCCATTCCAAGCTTTTCGCGCACCTCGGCCAAGGAGAGTTGTCTCCCTTCCTTCACATCCATCATGCCTTTGGCAATCGCCCTGAGAAAAGTCCTTTCTTCCTCATTTTTCTCATATTCATCAATAGCTTGAACGACTGCCACACCCCGCCCGCGACTCGTTAGCAGTATAGGCCGATGGCTGTCCCTGGCGTGATTCACAACCTTGCCGGGATTGACCTTTAGATCAGAGAGTGGAACGACGTCCTCGGAGAACTTGGTGCCCATGTAGACCTCTTCAGAGGTGCTGTTAAAAGGTCTTTATAGCAGCCTCAGGAATGGGCTTCAAGAACGGCGACCAACAGCAGCAGCGCGAGGTGGTCAGTACTGAGAAGCAGTTTTTCGTTGCTGTGAATCTGGTTCACTAGCTATAAGGCCAGCCGTAACGGGCGGAGACGAAGCTGACGTCCCAGTGAGCGAAGCGAACATTGCTGGCGGCCTTGCTTGTCAGCTGCCTTTGTAGACTTGGGAACGATGCCCAATCTTGACCACAACCACGATAATCTCGGCATCCTTAACCTCGTAGATAATTCGATAAACACCTTGCCGTGTGCGGTAGCGCTTCTGGCCGGACAATCTGATGCAGCCTTCGGCTCTTGGGTTTTTCGCTAAAGCGTCTATTCGTTCCAGTATTTTCCTAACATCGTTCTTCGGAATGCTGCGAAGATCTTTGGCAACTGATTTTTTGAACTGGATTTCATAATTTGCCATGAGATTTCAAATCTTCCAGCAACTCCTCATAGCTCAGCGTTGGCTCAGCCGCCCGTTCTTCAAACGCACTCAGATCTTCTTGATCTTCGCGCAGGGCCATACGAACGGCCTCATTGACGAATTCGGACACAGATTGATGAGTGTTTGCAGCCATAACCCGAAGGGCATGGTGAATCTCGGGGTCGAAGTAAACTGTTGATCTTTTGGATAATTCGCTCATAAAAGGCACCTCCTGTTGCTAATTGTAGCACTATAACGCTATAACGCTATGACGTTTTTCGGCAAACATTCGCCGTGAGCCGCGTGCTGCCCCTGGCCAAAGGCCTCGGCGTAGACGACGATCTGGTGTCGGTCATCGACCGCCGCCACGCCGGTGTAGCCCTGGATGACCCCGTGGCTGGTCTTCATCTTCGCCGATTCATTGTCGGTGAGGTTGCCCTTGACCACCGCCCCACTGACGCCACGGCGTTCGGGCTCCGTGTCGAGGAAGGTCTTGATCTTCCTGGAGGCCGCCCTGAGTTTTTTGATCTGCGCCTGTTCGCGCTCGTGGATGTCAGGTTCTGTGGCTGCGGTGTCTTCTTCCCGATGGCGTTGCAGCATGCGGCGCACGGCCCGGTCGATCTTCCTGCGCTTTTTGTCCAGCTCTTCGTGTGTGCCGCTCCACTGCCTCGAGGCATTGGAGGGCAGCTTGCAGCCGTCGATGGCGAACATCTCCTTGCCGATCAGGCCCAGCTGGTCGCAGGTCATCACGACCTGGGTGAACAGCGCACTGATCGTTTCAGGCGAGCGCGAGATGAAATCGGCAATCGTGCTGTGGTCGGGTTGCAGATCGGCGCCGAGCGCCATGAACACGATGTTCTCGCGGCACAGCCGCTCGATGCGCCGGCTGCTGGTCACCCCTT
>JAGRGH010000048.1 GCA_020445605.1 Chromatiales bacterium | reverse complement strand
CCATGCAGTATGCAAACAAGCGAGCCCAAGGCATTGCGATGATCCGTGCCCATGCGCGGGAGCGGGTTTCAATTGATGGCGAAAAGAAGGTGCACCGCGAGTTGCTGGGCGCGATGGACGCCATCATCCAGGAATTCCGCGTCGAATTCGACGTGCCCGGCATTCGGTATTGGGAGCATCCGGAGACTGCGACGTTCTTCGCAATCGCTCCGGGAGAAATGCCACCGGCCGACTGCCCGGACTTGCCCGAGTGTGTCGAGCTGACTCGGGATGAGTTCCTGAGTCGCCAAGGGCTCCATTTCGGGTACGACGATCGCCTGTAACCGGGCTCGCTTGCTTGCGCGTGCAACTCCACTTTTCGTTGAGGCTTCCACCGCGCCCCAAGTTACTTTGAGGAATTACAGAAGATGAAGATCCGGCCGCGAAGTCCAAACAAGGTCAGAAGAAGATCGCTGGAAAGGCTCTATGCTCATGCGGAACGCAGAAGAAACCTAGAAGGTCGGTGATTCGGTCGAAACCTCGCGTGCGGGGTTTCCGCGGAATAACCGGAGATCGAAAAGATGGGGAAGCAATTCGACAAGCGGATGCACTTCATTACCCTGGCCCTCAACCAGAAGTTGACCACTAGCCCGATGGTGGCCCACACCTGGTACACCCTGAACGGAGCCAAGTCCATCCCGAATGAACAAGCCATCCAGCGATTCAAGAACTGGATCGAAAACCCACCCAAGGGGGAAGCGGCGTGAACAAGATCAATTTGGCACGGGCCTTGTTGCACAGAGCGGCGCAGAAGGAAGCGGCTCGATCGGGCGTCCCCGAAACCCCGCTACGGATAGGAATCGGTACGTCGGGAAACATGGTGGCGATCAAATTCAACATTCCGGTCAACGTCGTGACCATCACTGGTGAACATGCGCGAAACCTGGCCGCCATGCTGACCAAGCAAGCGGACGAGATCGACGCCAGGATGCCGCCGAAATGATCCTCGTCCCCGAGCTGGAGACGATCTTGATCCTGGTCCCGAGAACGGCCAGCCGGTCGATCGCCAATGCCGTCAAGGCGGCCTATCCGCAATCCATGATGCTTTATCGCCACATGGAAGCGGACGGAGTGCCCCACGGCTACGAGGCATGGCCACGGATCGGGGTCGTGCGCAATCCGGTCGAGCGGCTTTGGAGCCTATACCGCTTTCTGAATGACGTCGGCCGCAAGCATTACGCCCCCTATGTCGAGGCACAGCGGGCATGCGTTCAAATGAATTTCAGCGATTGGGTCGTCTCGAATCTCACCGTATTCACGAACCAGTACGACAGCGCCGGATTCGGTCGCATCTTTCCGCAGTACACCGTCCGCCACTCGATCCCCGAGAACCGCAAGAGCCAGCATTTCTATCTGCGACCCGATCTCGGGACGGTCATTTTTGATTTCAACAACCTGGGCAACCTCGCGGCCCGGCTCAAAGTGACTTTGCCGCTGCTGAATGCCACCGACAGCCGGCCCGTGCCCCCGCTCAAGACCGAAACGATTCAACACATCGAGCGCTGGTTCCCGTGGGATCTTGAAGCGACGAATTGCAACCCTTGGAACTATCACCAGCTCTACAAGGCCCCGGAGGGCGACGCACCATGAAAGAGTTCTGCGACCAGATGTCCACCGTATTCGACGAGTGGGCACGACGCTATGCCGAGAATCCCGAGCAATTCGATTCAATCCTGGGACCGGACGGCAAGCCGCGCGAAGCCTACGGCGACCACTGCGTCGACACCTTCTGGACGATCTACGACGAGATTTATCCCCATGAGCTTTACCAAGATAGGCCAGTCGTCGTCATCGGCAGGAACCCGGTTCGAGACATCCTGATTCTGATTACTTTGATCGTCCTGCTCGCCTCGCTGCTGAACGTCGTTTGGGTGTGGGTTTTCGGATGAAACCCCTAATCACCGAACTCGCCATCTGGTCGTTCTTCATCGGCCTTGCGGTGGGCTACGTCTACGGCCTTTTCTGAATTCAAGGAAACACACCATGCGCACGATCATTGCCGGCAGTCGCCATTGCAGCGGGATACACCGACTCCATGCGGCCCTCAAGGAATGCGGGTGGGTGCCCACTGTCGTGCTATCCGGCAGAGCGGCGGGCGCCGATCGACTCGGCGAAATATGGGCGAAGTCGCATGGCGTGCCCCTCGAACTGTACCCCGCCAACTGGCAGGAATACGGCAAGTCGGCCGGCTATCGGAGAAACGTCCAGATGGCGCGCAAGGCTGAAGCCCTGATCGCCCTATGGGACGGGTCGTCGCCAGGAACGAAACACATGATCCAGACAGCCACGGAGAACGGATTGAAGGTCTACGTGCACCGCATCGCCAAGTGGGCACCGCCCCAGCCGGTCAAGACGTACAAGGGGCTTTGAAATCGTGCTGAAAATGAAACCAATGGCCCGAGCCCTGATACTCACGGGCAGCACCATCGAACGGCAACAGGAAATGGCCAAAAAGCTGGCCGAATTCGACGGCGCAATGGCCACGATCGCCTGGCGGGAACTCGTGATTCAAAACCGACTAGCTCTCGCTGTTGCTTCTCGCCCACAAACCTTAATCGTTATGGGCATGGCGTCCGGAACGGTCGAAAGGGCGTGCGTGCATCACATCGTCAAGACTGGCGAAATCGAAATTCTTCGCGAGAACGGGAGCGTCGAAAAGCATCGAATCCCAAACTTCATTTTCTGCTCGGGCCTTGCGAACCCGATGAGCATCGAGCGCTTGGACCGGAGATTTTCGGTCATGCACCTTAAATAAGGATCGCCACGATGGATGACACACCGAAGATCACCATTCAATACACCTGCCCGCTCTGCAACCTGGTCGACCGTCGAATCGAAGTGCAAGAGCGTGCGGACAACCAGGGTATCGGCGAATGGATGGAAGCGCTAGCCGTCGAAATGGCGACGGATCACGACGGCTTGCACCCCGACTGCCACCCCTCACGATTCACGAACGTGCGAATTCCCACCTACGAAGGCCAGCCGGTCGGCCGGGCGCCACGGCAATAGGGTTTCTGAAATGAACGAACTCGATGGGGTCGAACTCGATTCGGCAGTCGCCCTAGTCCTCGGGGTGGAACCGGGCCTGCCGTATAGCAGCGATTGGGGGATCGGTGGCCCCTTGATTCATCGCTTCGCAGTTCACTTGAACGGCCCCGAGGCTAGCGTTCACCGATGCGGCGGACCAAACAGCGGATGGGGCGCGGCCGGCTATTGGGTCGCAACGAGCTGGCGCATTTTCAAGCGAGACGGCGGCCGATCGATCGGCATTCACGAGACGGACCCACTAAAGGCGGCAATGAGAATGATCGCCAAGTGCACAATTCAAAACGAGGTCAGCAAATGAACTTTCCGAATAGGGCCGGGGATCACCCTGATACCGACGACATCCTGCGCGGGGAACTGCGCGCAGCCGGCATCCCGACCATCCAGGAAGCGGACGGCAAACCGCCCGAGTACATGGCGGAATTCTTCCGGCGGGCTTCTGGCGAAGTCAAGACGAGCGTCATCGGCACCTTGCACGGCTGGACTTTCAAACGCGCCTGGACGTATTGGGTCGCCAGTGGGCCGGGGATCGAGATCGAGGCCGCCCAGCGGTTGCACGAAGAACACGGCACCTATGTTCGCGTCGCCGGCCATTGTGCCAGCCCGTCACCTGGCGAATTTTTCCTCGGCCTGGCGTGCGGCAATTACCACGTCGACACCCAGGAAGGGCTCAATGCCATTGCTCGGACGATCCGCGAGCTGGTCGAGCGGCACGAGAAGTCAATGCAAGAGCTGCCAGCCCCGTCATGGTCGATCGGCATCGCGACTCGATACGAGGAAATCGGGGCGCACCTATGCACTCGTGACGGTCGGAAGATCGGTAACGCCGTCGTGATTTCAAACCCGTCTTCGATCGGCGGAGAGAATGCGCACGTCAAGATTCTGACGGAAGCCGGGAACATCTGCCTCATGGGTACGTACGAGCTGCAAAAGCTGTTCTATCGCCCGAAGTGGCTCATGGACGTGACGAACGCTCCAGGTCAATTCGCCAGGATCAACAGACTCACCGACCAGTTGGCAGAGAAATGAACTCCATCACCCCGAGCTGGGAAGCCTTCAAGAGTCGCATGCTGGCGAATGGATCGACCGCCCGCGAGCTGGTCTTGATGAAACGGGCTTTCTACGCTGGAGCATCTGAAATTCTGTTCGCCAATTTGAACATGCTCAACGAGGGAGCCAGTAGGCAGGGGATCGGGGACAAGACCGAAAAGCTACTTGAAGAAGTGCGCCAGTTCTCCCTCTCGATCGTAAGCGGGAAAGAGTAACGATTTTCGAACCAGCGAGGTAAGCAACGTGAACACGATTCAATCCAAATGGGACGACTTCAGAATTCGCGCGATCCATCCGAAGGCCGGCGACAACCAGCTCATTGAAATTAGGCGCGCATTCTTCGCCGGGGCCGCGGCAATCATGGGCATCCACAAGGATCTGGCCGAACGCAATGTCTCGGACCAGGCCGCGTGCGCCGTAGTCGCCGGCCTGTGCGACGAACTCAACGCATTTGCCGCCCAAGTGGGACGGCATCGGGCGTAGGGGTCGAACATGCGGATTAACGTCTACAGCCAAGAACTGACCAGCGAAGTAATCCCGGTCGCCAAAGAGTCAAACACGGGGATCACCTACCACGCGGCACAACTGATTTTGCATTCATCCCGAATGCTCCATCACCCGCCGCTGGATGACGATCGTAGCGCCGTTACCTTTTGGCTTCCGAAGTCGGCTGATCGTCGCGAGGAAATGGCCAAAGCCTTCGAGGAAATCGCCCGCATCTTCCGCGAGTCGCCGCCCGAATCCGGGCTCGATTGAGAGGGGTCAAATGCCCACCGCAGAAGGCTACCGCTGGGCCGACGAAGTGCACCCCCTCACTGTCGGAAGGGACAAGTACGGGTGCAACAGGGAGCCGTCCTGGCCGGAAACAACTTTGATGCAAAACGGCTGGACCGATGACGGTCGTCGAAAGATGATTCCAATCGCGACACGTCCGACCGACCCCACTTGCCATTACGCAAACAAAAAGGACGACAAACGGTGTGAAGGATGCCCGAGACTATGACCATCACCAGCATGAACAAGTGGGTTCCGGAAACCGATCCGGCCATTCTGCGGCGCGTAGGTAAAACCGCGGAGGAAGCGGCCGAAGCGCGATTGCTGTCTGAACTCAAGCGTACCAGGCAAGAACTTCTCGACGAAAGACTTCGTATCGTGAAACTAGAACACGGGGTCGCCCTTGACGACATGGTTCAAGATACGTCGGGAAATCATCTTGTCGTGTGCAAGATCGAACCTGTCTACAACGGCAAACCTTGGGTTTACGGCTACAAGGTAAAAGTGGACGGAAAGGTATCGAAACTTCGCCGATGCCTGTATTCCGATTGGACCGTGGTGAGCGATGCACACGGGGGTCGCATTGCGGCCGAGGTAGATGGATTGGTTCCCAAACCCGCGCCGTGGCCGACGCCACCCAACGATGAAATTGACCGGCCCGCAGGGTCCGGTCGGATGGGGAGTTAAACCATGAATATCGACCGAAAGTACAAGATCAGCGCGGTGAATCCGTGTAGTGGAAACACGCACGATGAGAACGATTCGATTCTGTTCCTTGCGAAAGACCGCGCGGTGCCCGCGATGCTGAAAGCGTATTACTGGGAGAGCAAACGGCTCGGCGCGAATCCCGCTCACTGCGATTCCATCGCCCTCCTAATCGAGCGCGTGGAGAAGTACCAGCGCGATGTCGAGGCGAAGGTGCCCGACACCGATCTGCCTTGCGAAATCCGGCGGTGCGTGGATGGAGAAGGGGTTTAACGATTGAATTGAATGCGGGCGAAGCCCGTCAATTCGAATGACGGGTTGTGCTTCACTCTGAAACTACAGAGAAAGGACTTTCAAAATGAGCATGTGTATCTATCACGGTAACTGTGCAGACGGAT